>NZ_JAUSUC010000007.1 GCF_030813365.1 Oikeobacillus pervagus | reverse complement strand
TGGAGCCACCTTTAATTCGGTATTTACTTTTTTGGCTCTAAACAGAAGATATAATAAAACTGAAAATTACGACATTATTTTTGCAACACTAGTGAGTGAATTTAGATAAATATATTGATGTAATAGGGAATAGCTACGAAATTTGACATAATGGAATACGTTCTCGAATAAAGAAAGAGTATGTATTACAAACAGTACATGAAAATGCTGAATTTTTAATTAATGGGGAGCGAGTTAAGTTAGGAAAATTCCCACTAGATGCATGTAGCGACTTTTTCACATTTTATTGAAAATATTATCTCTTATTCATATTGTAGAAAAATAGCAGATATGAAATATAAAAAATAAACACTTCCCAAAAAAAGAATTGCTTTGTACGAATTGTAATTACAATTAGAGGAATTTAAATATAAATCCACCAGCACCAATGTGTTGCCACATACACTCACACATGTGGAGTGTGTGGCGTTGATGGAGTTGAAATAGGTTGGTGGCAATGGGTTTAGTGATTTTAGATGAATAGTGAAGTGTGTATTATGTTTCCTCGGACGAATGGTTCGGGGGATTTTTTTATTTTCTATACTCTGCATTCCTATTTTTTGGATGCGTATTTCAGTAGTCTCGAACAATGAACCTGTCTCCATGTCCCTCCTAGATTTGTTTTGGCATGAAACCAATTGGCAGTTTTTGTGTAAGTCATGCCATGATAGAAAGACTATGACCGAGGATAGACATCAGGCTATCAAGTACTGACAACAAAATATGTAGAAACCTTTCCAACATAACGGTAAAAGGGCTAAAGTATATTAGCTTATTCCATATCCATCTGTGAAAGCTGGCGTATCTGGTCACGTTTTCCGTAAACAACAGCGGTTACTTGAACTTTTAAATGATCCTCGTCTATCCAAAAAAATACTAGGAAATTTTTAACGGGCATTTTACGAATTCCATAGCTGTGCCACGGTTCTTCTTCAGTAAGGGCAACTCGCTGTGGAAAATCGGAGAGAGAAGAAATCGCATCTTCTAATGCATCCAATAGATTTAGTGCTGCATCCGGGGTTTTCAGTTCAGAAGCAATGTAGCGTGTGATTTTCTGCATCTGTTCTTCTGCCTGAGTGGAAATTTTTACAGCATAGGCTTCAGCCATCGTTTTATAACTCTCGTCTTAAATCGGCAAATACATCGGCTACAGGACGGGAACGGTTCGCTTTAGCATCTTCCAACCCAGCTTGCATCACGGAATCGAATTGCGCTGCATCCATTTCATCGAGAGCAATTGGTGCAGTGGGAACGGACAGAGAGAAAGGGATGCTCTTTGTCATGATGATCTGTTTGTAAAGCATATTGATGACAACAGAAGCTGGTACTCCCAATTGAGCCATGATTGCTTCAGCTTTTTCTTTTATTTCCGGTTCAACACGAGCTAGGATATTTGCGGTTTTAGCTTCCATAATCATTCCACCTTTCTTTTTTATTTATTGTATGCTTTTGTATATCGATTAGCAATACAAAACCAAAACTTCCACAAGAAGGAGTAGGGGCGGTCGTAATCTCTATTAGCCAAAATCCTAAAGAGCGACGCCCCCCATCACGTGAATTTTCGCGGAATTAAACAAGGGGGGTATCACCAGATAGGGTATAAAATCGAGAAACACCAACTGTCGTAAGGGTTTTTGCTGTTTCAGGATTTGCGAAGAGGTTAGATACCGATTTATATAAAAAACGGCTTTTTCATTGTATTCACAAGGTTTGTGCCACTATTGATTGAAAATCAACAAATGTACACTAAACGCCAATAATCACCTAGAAATCAGCTGATTAAGGCGTTTTTTATCGCTGTTTTTAATATAGTTAACGCAGAAAGGGGCGTGGGGGATGAATGAGGTAGAAAAACAGACAATTTATGACCTACGACTAAAAGGGGTTGGATAACTTTACTATATGATTCAATCCCAGAGGTGCTGTCGGAACTTATCCGTACAGCTTTTATATCACGAGAAGGTATGAAGTTTATTGTGGTAGATTTTTCAGCGATTGAGGCTCGCGTCATTGCCTGGCTTGCAGGTGAAAAATGGAGAATAGATGTATTCCAAAACGGCAGAGACATCTACTGTGCCAGTGCCTCTTAGATGTTTAATGTACCTGTTAAAAAGCATGGTGTGAACGGTCACCTTCGTCAGAAAGGAAAAATTGCTGAACTTGCTCTCGGTTACGGCGGATCTGTTGGAGCATTAAAATCAATGGGCGCTTTGGAGATGGGAATTGAAGAAGAGGAACTGCAACCGCTTGTAACGGCCTGGTGACAGTCCAATCCCAACATCACAAAACTATGGTGGGATGTTGACCGTGTAGTAAAAACTTGTGTGAAGCAAAAAACTCCCACAGCGACACATGGCATTCAATTTATCTATCAAAGTGGAATGCTCTTTATTGTTCTTCCTTCTGGTAGACGGCTCGCCTATGTAAAACATCGTATGGGCGAAGAATATGTTCGGTGGTGAGTTGGTTACTTATGAAGGGGTCGGTGGGACGAAGAAATGGGAAAGAATCGAAAGCCGTGGACCCAAATTTGTAGAGAAGAATATTGTTCAGGCAATTAGTCGTGACATTTTGTGTCATACCATGCAGACATTATAGCATTGTTCCATTGTGGCTCATGTACACGATGAAATTATCATCGTGGCAGATATGGGGATGTCACTTTCCACTATCTGTGAGCAGATGGCTAGGACACCAACATGGGTAAATGGCCTGTTACTAAGTGCTGATGGCTATGAGTGTCAGTTTTATCAAAAAGATTAAATAAATTGGGGTATTCAGATTATCGTGTGGAAATAGATTAACAGACCTTCAAATGTTAAATAACGAAAACAGGATAGCACTTATTTTATAACTAGTAAGTGCTATCCTGTTTGTTCCACAATCGCGCCCGATTGTGGAAGATCATAATTATAGTTCACTTTAAACATCTCTCTCTTATACTAACTTACCATTAGTCAAAATATTTTAGAATTTAAAATAAATTTGGATTGAATCTTTTTGCTAGTAACAGATTTGCTTGATTTGGATCAATATCGTATACTAACAAATCCTCAGTACTTGGATTAGCCACAACCAAACGTTCTCCTGAAGGTGAGATTAAAGAAGATGTACTCTGCTGATTTTCTAAAGCATAATTAACACTAGCAAAATATATATTATTCTCTAAGCTTCTACACACCATGGCATTATTGAAAAATTCAGGATTGTTTACGGCACCAGTAAACTGGGGATGAAAAACAATCCTCGCTCCCTGTCGAGCAGCCCATCGAACAGTCTCCGGATATCTCCAACCTTCATGGCAAATTACAATACCAAATTTCACATTGTTTATCTCAAATATTTTACGGCCTTCACCAGGAACGTAGCCGAAAATGTCTTCTTCAGGGTCAATCTGATTTTTTGTCTGATAGCCGAGAATTTCACCATTTTCTGCAATCACAAAGGCAACCAAATGAAATCCGTGCTGATCCTCCCATTCCATAGGTAAAATAACTGCGATTTTTAATTGTTTAGCAAAATCACAGATTTCTTTTAAAGCTTCCCTTTGAAAACTGTGATTGTAATCCTCAACTTTAAAGCCAACCCCTCGTAATCCTGGAATAATGGATTCAGGAAAACAAATTAGTTTACAATCTTTATGACTCGCTTTCCTTATCATTTGCTTAACAAGCATTATTCCATCCTTTGCAGATTTAGGAAACCTTGTTTGTCCCAACCCTATCTTCATAATTTAACCTCTCCTAACAATAGTGCTTTTTGTGTCAATGTAAAAATTATGAAACTTTTAATGCTATGGAGTTATTATACAATACATGAAACGCATTACACCTTATTGAAGTATTGCACCCGATTCTTGAAGATCGTTATAGAAAAGTGGCATTGAACTTAATAAGAATAGAAAAGGATATTAATCTATGTATTCTCCTTTCAATATGGACATTATATGAAATGACCCATATCCATTATTACTTGGACAGGCACCTGTTTTACGCATAATCATAACTAGTCATTGAACAACAACAATGAACTAATAAAAGTTGAGAGTAGACATGGAAATAAAAATGGGGAACAGAGGGATGATAAGATGACAACTGACACATTGGAAAGACGTATTGGAATGGACGAGGAAACAACGCGAGCGGTAACTTCCAAGGTTCAAAAATGGCGTAATAGCCTTGCGATTAGAATCCCAAAAGAGATGGCAAACCACAAAGCATTCAACCAAGGAACAGTAGTGGAAATTATTGAAATAGATGATGGCTTAAAAATTGTGCTAAATAAAAAACAGAATATTCACTCAATTAACTATTAAGTCAATGTAAACCGGAAAATCGTCATGAAACAATAGACTTCGGTGCAGCAGGGAAGGAAATGATTTATTGAACACCAATCCGGATAAAGGGGATTTTGTTTATTTGGACTTCAATCTCCAAGCTGGACACGAACAGGTGGGTAACCGTCCGGGTATTGTCCTTTCTCCAAAAGAGTTCAACGAAGTAACCGGCTTCACTACTATTTGTCCTATTACGAGCACAAACGTGGATGGGGTTATGAGGTAGAGATACCTAAAGGTCAAGTGTTTACGGGCGTGATTCTTACAGACCATCAAAAGAATCTCGATTGGAAAACTTGTAACTTATCTGTCCATAGTCAAGCACCTGAAGAAGTGGTAAAGGATTGTATAGCCAAAATTTCTACATTCCTTTTCCAGTAGCCTGACAAGTACAGGTTTTTTTATGCATAAAACTGCTGAGTTAGCTAATTTTATCGTGTAACAAATGCAGTTTGTCAACTTACGGTTGAAATAAAGCAATACAGTATATTGTGCATGAAAACTTCTATTCTTTCGACATTGTCCATTCGATATTTCCCAGGAAAAGATATGATTTCCTTAAATCAGATAAAATATGACAATTGAAGCATGGTATAAGGAGAAATTTGTTCAGCGGCGTTAATTGTTATCAATTAGCAATATTAGATAGAAGAAACTTCTTTTTATCGGTTATAATTACCAAGTGGGAAATATATGTATTAACACGATGCTTACAGAATTTTCATTTATTAAAATACGAGACCAAGGAGATAAAAAATGAGCATCTTAGAGATTAAAGATCTTGAAAAACATGACGAGCATATGATGGTATTTCCAGCGTTTAGTTTAGAAGTTTCCGAGTATGAAGTGGTTGCTATTCATACTAGTATGAATGCACGGACAATGCTATTAAAACAGTTTATGGGTGAAATTCCAATATCTAATGGAGAAATACTCGTGAATAAGAAAAATATAAAGCTTGCAAAAAGAGAGTTTTTCTCTGAAGTTGGATTTTTCTGTTTAGATGATAAGTTATATGAAAGGCTAAGTGTAAAGGACAACTTATCTTTTTTTCAAAGATTATATGGATCGGAACTTTCTATTGAAGAGGTATTACGCATCGTTCAGCTTGAGACGAAAAGAAATATTAGAATGAGCAAATTATCAAGTTCAGAAATTCGAAGGGCTTTATTTGGTCGTTTGCTAATTCAGAATCCTGCTTTATTTATTTTTGAAGAGCCTGATCAAAATATCGACTTAGAAACAAAACGTGTATTTTTGAAGATGGTATGGGAACTAAAGCAAAAAGGAAAGGCTGTTTTAGTGTTAACAAGTAATATGGAAAGTGCACTTTCTTTTACAAATCAGGTTTATCGCTTAGATGACACAGGCTTTCATGCTCTTGATATTAAAACGGAAGATGATGCTCCTAATGAAGAAATGCCCCGTTCACAAGTAAGTGAGAATGAAGCGGAAGAAATAACCATTCAGCCCGTTCAATTTGAAAAAATTCCAATAAAGGTGAATGACAAAATCGTTTTATTTGATCCGCCAGAAATTGATTATATTGAAAGCAGCGAAGGACAGTCTAATATTTATATAAAAGGTGAAATGTATAAAAGTGTATTTACGATGACTAAGCTAGAAAATCGATTACAGCCCTATGGATTTTTCAGATGTCATCGTTCTTATATTGTGAATTTGCAAAAGGTACGAGAGGTTGTGACATGGACAAGAAATAGTTTTACATTAGTGCTGGGCGATGCGAAGAAAACATCTATTCCGTTATCAAAAACAAAAATGGCAGAATTAAAGGCAATGTTGGGACTTAAATAAGCTCCATTCCACCTGAAATTCACTCCATTCCACCTGAAATTCACTCCATTCAGCTCTAAATTAACTCTTTTCATTGGAAATATAATGTGAGGATATGTTTTGTTCTTTACTATTAAGGCATAGCGAAAAACGAAAAACAAATCAAATCTTCACAGGAGGGTGAACATGGAGAATATTATTGAAGTATCAGGGTTAGTTAAAATGTTTTCAAATCAAGTAGCATTAAAGGATGTTTCATTTACAGTGAAAAAAGGAGAGACATTCGGATTTTTAGGGCCGAGTGGTTCTGGGAAAACAACAACTATTAAAATATTAACAGCGCAATTAGCACAAACGGACGGAGAAGCAATTGTGTTTGGCGTGCCAGCTTCAAAGCTAAGGGGAGCAGGTTACCGTAAGAAAATTGGTGTGCTAACCGATAATAGCGGTCTCTATGTTCGCCTTTCAGTTTATGATAATTTAAAGCTTTACTGTGATCTATTTGATGTTCCATATACACGTATTGATGAAGTGCTTGACATGGTGAATTTGAAGGAGGCGAAAAAGAAGGTTATTTCCAAGCTGTCAAGAGGGATGCTGCAGCGTGTAACATTAGCGAGGTCATTTCTTCATAAGCCTGACCTGCTGTTCTTGGATGAGCCGACATCAGCGCTTGATCCAGTTAATACGAAGCATATATATAAAGGATTAGACAATTTGAAAGAACAGGGAACTACGATATTTTTAACGACACATGATATGAACGAAGCGGAAACACTCTGTGACCGTGTAGCCTTTTTAAATGAAGGAAAGATTCAATTGCTTGATTCACCGAAGGCTCTTAGGAAGAAGTTTTCAGATAATACGATAACAGTAGAGTTGGCAGATGGCAGCAAGGATATTATCAATCGTGGACCTGAAGGAGCACAGGTAATGTATAATTATATGTCGGAAAATAAAGTCGTTTCCATTTATTCTAACGAACCTACTCTTGGGGATATTTTTGTAGAGGTAACAGGGAGGAAATTATCATGACATTTTCAATTAAACGTTCATTGGCAATTTTTCATAAGGATTATAAAGATGTTTGTAAAAATCTATATGTAACCGTATCAGTAATGATGCCACTTGTTTTGGCTGCCATGTGGGGAATGCAGGGAATTAAAGATATTAATATGCATTATATGTTATTTAATGGGACATTATGTATGGTGGCTGCATATGTACAATGTTGTTTAATTGCAGAAGAAAAAGAGAAGAATACGTTGCGAGGCCTTATGCTTTCACCAGCGAGTACGATGGATATTTTGGTAGGTAAGAGTCTTTTAAGTATTGTTGCGACGTTCATTATCCTAGTTGCTTGCGCGTTTTTGCAGAATTATAAACCTGAAAACTTACTTGTCATTTCAATTGCAATGGCTCTAACTACTATTTTCTATATTGGTCTTGGAACCGTGCTCGGTTTAGTTACAAAATCAATTATGGAAGCATCTGTTATTATTTTACCGTTTATTGCATTCTTTTGCTTAGGTTCATTCTTACAATCTTTAGCAAAATCGTTTCCAATTATGAAGTTTGCTGAGTATTTACCAAATGTACAGTTAATTGAAATAGCCAATCAGGTTCATCATTCAGGTGCTGGTTTAGCAGATGTATGGTTCAATCTTGTTGTTATCTTAACTTCAATCATTGTTATTTTTGCCATCGCAGTAGTGATTTTTAGAAAGCGAATGATGGATTAAAGAGAAGGGGCTGATGGTTATTCCATCAGCCCTTCGATATTACTTCTAGCATTTTCTTCTTAATCTTTTTTTATTTCCGAGGACATATGGTGACAAACTATGAAAGTAAGTTCGAATGCTTCGCTTAATCGGAAGGGATATGTCATAATAATGGGATCACGGTGCCTGTCCCCCAGTAAATTAAAGTATTACCGTATCGGGGGACAGGCCGCTTTTTTTCAAAGCCGTTTTACGAATTAAGCGTTACATGAAACTGCGAAAAGTGAATTAGTTTCGGAAAATTGTACGAACATATTGTTTTTCGCCTTTATTTTTTACTACAACCCCTAATTCACTTAAGTCGTTCAGAAGATGTGTGGCTTCTTTTTCCATTTTTTCTCGAAGTGCAAGTCGTCGCTCATATAAAAGTTTATTTACTTCATGACTATAACGTTCATCATTTAACTCCCATAAACGAAAGTCCTGCTCATATGGATCACTTTCTGCCCAGGAAATATGATGATTTAAGAATGATATCTCTACTTTTTTAGCAGAAACTTCTGTCTTAGCTCGAATCCACTCTCGATGATCTTTACTAATAATAACAAGATATTTCCCCTCCATAAAGCATTTTTCAATATTATTAATAGGTAACTTCTTGTTCTGATCGCCTTGTTCGGCATATAAAAAGCAGTTAACCTTATAAATCTTTAGTGCTTCGTAATAGGTAAGAAATGATAAGATGACTCCCGATAATATACCGATGATACTTAATACGATTGGTGTCCAAAATGGATCAATTTCTAGAATAAAAGGAATCCAATTTGATATAATAGGAATTTTAGATAGAAGGGGTAAAATCCTAGGTATCAAAAACCATCCTACTCCACCTAAAATGATAGGGAACAACACGATAAAAATGTATTCTGCAAAACTAACGCGAATGATTGGCTGCTTCATTAATCTTCTCCTCTATCATTACTGATGATTTTTTTAACCATTTTTACAAGTTCTTTAGTATAAACTTCGAGTGTTACAAAGGTATTGGATTGTAGCATTCGTTCTTCTAGTGCGCCTATGATAAAAGCTGTAGTAGCTTCTACATGAAGTGTTTGTGTGAAGACACCATGTTCCTTACCTTGTATTAATAAATTCGTAAGCATAGAACGCACTGGTTCAATCTCATCGTCTTCAAGGCGATAAAGTGGCATCCCAGCATTTGTCTGTGCATTGAATACAATTTCAATTAATGCAATCGTATTGTTAAAATGAGTATCCTGATAAGTCAAATACGCTGTAATATATGCCTCTATCTTTTCTAATGGAGTTGATGCACATTCAACATGTTTAGCAATAAAGTGATATTGCCTTTCTTGAACATATAATAATGTTTGCATCATTAAATCAAATTTATCTTTGAAATGATAAGAAATTAAACCTGCACTAATCTTTGCTCTTTTCGCAACCTTTGTTAAGCTCAAATTGTTATATCCTATTTCCTCTAAAGTATCAATACAAGCTATAATAATTTGTTCTCTTCTTGCATCAGCTATAAATGAATCAGTCAATGTAAACCCCCCTTTTGGTTGTTTGACCAAAATACTGATTGTGTGACCAATTTTAATAAAAAGATATTATGTTTGTCAACCCATTTGATTATGAAAACTGTGGATCATGGTGCCTGTCCCCCGATACGGTAAAGTTTTACCGTATCGGGGGACAGACACCTTTTTTATAGTGCGTTACTTTCATGGATGGAACGGAAATAGAATGTAATGGAGAATAGATTAATTATTAACTGTGGCTGATTTGAAGTAATCTTCAAGTTGGCCTAGTTTTCGTTGAGATTGAACTAATATTGTAAATTCTTATAGTTTCTAATAAGCTAAAGTTAACATTGTTGTAGAAAGGATTTTGTTAGACATGGAGGAAAAGATTAAGGAACTTTCACTTTTACTGCTTTATTTAACATCATGGCAAGAAAATGATCTTCCTAGAGAGATGAGGAGAAGTTGGAAGGGATATCCGTTTGATATCTTAAATGAACTAACAGACGAGGATTTGCTCCGTGGTAGCACCCGGTCAAAGTCAGTTTATTTAACTGAGGATGGAATTAAAAAGGCTGAGAAATTAATGAAAAAGTATCTAGGGGACATAGCAAATGTGTAAGTAATGGTTTGGATTTGTTCGAAAGCACAAAACAATTCTCTAAAGAGGTTTTGAATAAATTAAAATGTTATGTTTATATTTACTTGGCCCGGAAACTGATGAAATATTTTATGTTGGAAAAGGTATAGGGAATAGAGTATTTTCCCATTTAACTGACACTGAAGATACAGAAAAGAGTCGGTTCACCGCTGGATAATAAATTTAAAATAGAAGTTTTTAATGAATTATTGAATTTAATCGAGGTGGAATAGTATATGTCATTTTTATATTTAGCTTTAGCCATTGTCGGCGAACTTATTGGAACATCCTTATTGAAAGCATCTGAAGGATTTACTAGACTCTATCCCACAATTGGAGTAGCTGTCGCTTTTATTGGATCTTTTTTCTTTTTATCAATGGCTATAAAGACAATTCCTCTTAATACCGCCTATGCCCTCTGGTCTGGAATAGGGGTTGTAGCGACTACTACAATTTCTGTTTTAATTTGGAAAGAAAAGATAAACGGTGCGAGTATTGCAGGAATAACACTTATATTAATAGGCGTTGTAATATTAAACCTTTTTGGTCCAGGACATGGAGATTCAGGTCATAAAGCTGAAAATAATACTATAATAACTAGCGAAAATTTATAATGATAAACTTAGGGACAGTGAACCTGTCCCTAGGGTCCTCCCAGAATTCATATATTCAAAGAAGTTTAAATAGAACGACACATCGCAGAGAGTTAAACCTTCTTCAACAAACGGGTGTGTTAGAACTTTAAAGATTTATCGAAATTAAAAGGAGATAAAGAAATTGGCGACAAAATCAATGAAGTCATTAGAAAGATGGCGAATCGGGTAATGAGCCAATCGTCCATGAGCTTGTCATGAGATTAAGAATTGATTTCAAGTTGTGCGCTGAGAATGTTAGGAGATGTTAACGATGAAAAAAGTGATTGCTGTATTCATTTTAGGGTTGGTGGCAGGTGCGGTTTTAGGAGCACAGCAAGTCATGTCTTTAACGCCTGAAAGGGAAAGCCAAATCGTTGCCCAACTAGGGTCAAAGCAAGTCATTATTATCGTGGCTATGTTGCAAACAGCAGTTATGGCGGGTATTGCCACGATAGTAGGATCTTGGGCTTCTCCAAAGGTAGGTTTGAACAAACCGTTTATTTATAACAGAAAAAGCATTGTCGCGGCAGTGGTTATCGGACTCGTATCTGCAAGCTTCATCGTCATTCCGGAAAAGCTCGTCTTTGCCGAAGCGTTGGGAATAGGGGAAAAATTTGAATTCTCCTGGCTTTATTTTCTTGGTAGTGTATTATATGGAGGCATCATTGAAGAAATACTTCTAAGGTTTGGTTTTATGACGCTTATTATATGGATCTTTAGTAAAATGACAAAATCTGCGAATAGCAATGGAATTTATATTGCCGGTATTGTCATCGCCGCACTCCTATTCGCAGCTGGGCATCTTCCTGCGACCGCGCAAATGTTGGGGCTAAGCCCAGTGTCTGTTATCCGTACGTTACTGCTTAATTTTTTGCCGGGGATTGGGTTCGGCTATTTATATTGGAAGCACGGATTAGCATATGCGATGCTGGGACATATCTCTACGCACGTCATCAGTCAATGGATTCTTCTCCCTTTATTGTTTAATTAAATGGAAAATATGAATAGGGATTGGTCCGTCGTTCCAGTTTAGTAAATAAAATGGCCCCTGGCCCAGGAGTACTTTAAACAGGTTGTTCAATTGTATTGAACAATCTGTCTAACTTCTTATACAAATATGTTGAAAAATCAACGGAAAACGGGCGTTTTGCTTTCTCTTTAGAGTTGGAATAATTCTTGCATTAAAATAGGTGAAACTATTTTAAGGAGGAGAAAAAATGAAAGCAGCCGTTGTAGAGGAATTTAATAAACCCTTAGTTGTTCAAAACTTTCCTGACCCTGAGTGTGGTCCTAACGATGTCATTGTTCAAGTGAAGGCAAATGGTGTTTGTAGAAGCGATTGGCATGCATGGGTAGGGGACTGGGAATGGATTGGGTTAAAACCTGAGCTTCCACATATTCTAGGTCATGAGTTTGCGGGAATCATTGAGGAAGTTGGTGCAAATGTAAAGCGGTTTAAAAAAGGGGATCGTGTTGTTATTCCATTTAGTATGGGCTGTGGGAAATGTAGTTGTTGTCAGACAGGACACCAAAATGTTTGTGAAAATTTAACGATTTTTGGTTTTGCTTGTAATGGATCTTATGCACAGTATACGAGGGTACCATTAGCAGATGTCAATTTAGTTCATCTACCAGAATCTATAGATTTTACTGCAGCTGCATCACTAGGGTGTCGGTTTATGACGAGTTTTCATGCAGTTGCTGATATCTCGGGGGTAAAAGCTGGGGATTTCTTTACCATTTATGGTGCAGGTGGTGTTGGATTGGCTGCCACACAAATTGCAAATTCATTGGGTGCTAGAGTAATAGCGGTTGATATTGATGATTCGAAGTTGGATATGGCAAAATCATTAGGGGCTTTTGCAACCGTTAATTCGAAAAATGAAAATCCAATTGAGGCAATTATGGAAATAACCAAAGGTGGTAGTGATATTTCTTATGATGCATTGGGAATTGCGGAAACTTGTCGAAATGCCATTCTAAGTTTGCGTAATCGCGGGACACATGTACAGGTTGGGTTAACAAGTAAAGAAGAAGGGGGGATGATTTCTCTTCCAACGGATTTAATTGTAGCGAAAGAGTTACAAATTAAAGGTTCACTAGGAATGCAAGCTCATCGTTATCAGGCATTGCTCTCAATGGTAGAAAGTGGTCAATTACATCCTGAAAAACTAGTATCAAAAACGATCCCGCTTGAAGAAGCAAGTAGTGTGTTGGAGTCTATGGGTCAATATGGAACGGTTGGATCTATTATTATAGATCGTTTTTAACATTTATAGCTCTTGTGTGTAGCTTTTTTGATAGGAATCAATGGCTAGTTTTCGTTCATATTCGGGTATAAGAATTGATTAACGAGCTGTTTTATAGGGGCGGTCGATCGTGGATATAGTTCAGAGCGAAATGAGTAATATCTCGGGTCACGTTTACAAGCACTGTAAGGGTCTGACTCGAGATAACTCCACGTTTTCTTCATCTGAATCACGAAATTTTGCCCTTCTCAAAAAAATGATCGATTCGTTGATTTTAAAATAAGCACGCTTTTCCTTCTACTAAATTATTCAAAATGTAAGACTTAGAGATATTCCTTCTTATGATAAGGAAATGCTAATATTTTGCAAACATAATTCCATATAAGACGGGAAATCCCCGTTAAAGATGTTACAGCCAAGAACATCTTTAACGGGGATTTACTAAATCTTTTGATCTCTTGTTAACGATATTAGACACTCTCCACTTACATAAAATATGGTAAGACATTTGTTCATAATGCCTGAAATCTTCAGCAATGATAGAGGGGATTTATTTTATGAAATAATCCTGAAAATCATAAGTATTTAGAGAATAAAAACAAGGAATTATTAATGAAGGATAATGATCAAAAGGTTATTTTTTCATGCCTGTTAATTAACAAGCTTTTCATCGTATACTTTTGACAGGAGAAATATATATCAAACTGACGACAAGTTTGAGTTAAAAATGGAGGATTTTGTCTGTTTATTTAATTAATGAAGTGGAATATTAGCAATGAATACGGCAAAAGGTTGATTGAACACCGTATTTTCAGTCGTGACAAATCAAACAGGCACATTTAAGTTTTGCTTGACCTCCAAAAACAGATTTTGATGCCCCAGCGTGCTTTGGACCTATTAGCAATTTTTCTGTCGAAATGTGAAGTAAGCTTAACACTCACAGGCAGCCTCCATCACAAGGTACAAGATCTACGTTTTCACATCCAGTTTCGAGCAGTATCCCGCTAATATTAGTTCATACTTCCATTTTAAAGAGGATGTCCCTCTATGGAAGATTATGCATAATCAATATGCGCAAAAAAAAATAAAAAATGAACCGAAAAATGAACCTTTTATATAAATGGAACCAATATATTATGTAAGCAGCTTACAAAATAAATGTTGAATTAAAATGTTAAGAGAGGTGGGGAAATATTGTCAGACCGGTCAAAAGAAAAAGACTACGAGCTTTATAAGCATATACAGAAGATGAGGGACGGCTCAATTGAATCTTTTGACTTTATCTACAATGAAACTAGTAGTGATGTTTATAGATTAATTTCCATGATCGTTCATAATCACATGGATAGAGAAGATATTATGAATGAAGTTTATGTTCAGTTATGGAGTTCAATTAATAAATATAATTTGGATAAATCCTTTCGAGCATGGCTTCATGGAATAACTATTCATCAGATTAGTAACTTTAAAAGAAAAAATTGGCGTGTTTTTAGGATTTTTAAAAAACAATGTTCAATGTTAAGCAAAGATGATATTAGTTATGAGCCAGACATTGTTCACCCTGAATTAGAAAGTGAGACAATGGAATTAATTAATAGTTTATCAGATAAATTAAAAGCAGTAATTGTTTTAAGATACTATTATGATTATTCATTGCAAGAGATTGCAGATATATTAGAAGTGCCTTTAGGAACTGTAAAGTCAAGACATCACTCAGCTTTGAAACAGTTAAAAAGGCGGATAGATTTAATAAAGAAGATGGATGGAGGGAAAGAATGGATATTGAAAGGAAATTAAAAGAACGATTGTCTAACTATGCTGATCATATAGAAAGTCCTAAGCAGGCATATTTCAAAACACGAAATTTGTATATAAACAATGTTATTAAAAAAGGGGAGCAAAGATTTATGAAAAGCAAAAAGAGATTTGTGTTAAGAACCGCAACTTTATCAATAGCAGTAGCAGCATTACTTCCTATAGGAGCACTTGCAGCACCACATGTTATTGAAGCATTTAAAACCGTAACGATTCAAGAGGAAAATGTTGATATGAAATTGTCAGAATATCATCCAGATCGTTCTAACCTTACTTCTGTTCAACACACAGCATTAAACAAGGTTTATAAAGCTTTTCCAGAATTAAAAGAATTTGAAATTACAGGTATTAATACAGGGGAAGGAAGAGTCGATTATCAAACAATGAATTGGAGCTCCATTCAGTTAGAAAAAGATGGACGTAAATTTGTATTTGATATCGATAATGCAACAGGTGAATTTCATTATCTTGGCAGATATAACTGGGGTGAAAATTATAATGACATGAGCAAAGAAGATATTGTTCTTCAAGCAAAAGCAATGATTGGAAGCCTGTATTCAGATATTGATTCGTATTCTTATAAATTTAAAGATTTTTATGCTAAACTTCCAAATGAAAAAGTACAAGAAGCCGAAAAACAAGGAATTAATATTGACAGAAATAAAGAATATCTTGAATTCTCAAAAGAAGACAAGGATGTTTATTTTAGAGTGGATAATGAACAAGATGGACAATTCACAATTAATGTTTTGTATAAATAAAGGGGACAGGTCCATCGTCCCACCAGTCGGCAAAATATGAATGAAGTGGGATAAGAAATCCAGTGGACATAGGGAAGGGACATCGTTCTATTTAGTAAATAAGTCTTTTAGGGCTAATTGAAATGGGACAGTGAACCTGTCCCTATGCTCATTTTCACATTTATCATTCATATCTCGTCACAATTACTCCATCCATATTGTTACCTGAAATATCATATTCGTGATCTTCCGGTAGATTAATAGTCATGTTTTCGGAAAAGAGGTAATAACAAATAGTATATTTTTCACCTTCAACCTTAGCTGAAATCTTTTTTTTCCCCTTTAAAAAATCTAAATATTCTTCTAAAACAAAACCCTTTTCCTTCATAATCGCACTATGCGGCAAACCAACATAGCGAATATGCCATGGTTCATATTGAATACCGGTTATCTCGGTTTTATTTTTGGGATAGCGTAAAACAAACCCGTATTTCCAAGCGTTTTTTTCAATCCATTTTCCCTCTGGAGCTTTTTCCATCTTCATTTGAGTAGTCCCCACATCTAGCGATAATCCTAAATTGTGTTCGCTATAACCAGCTGGCATGGCTAGGCTAGAACCCATTTCTCGATAAAGCTCATTTTGCTCATCAAAATTACGAAAACCACTCGTGATGAAAAAATTATAATTATTATCCTTTATTGCACCAACAACCATATCTGAAAATTTACGTGCTATATACTCGGATAAATATGTTTTGTGATCAAATAAGCTATATCCTTTTACTAATTCACTGTTCGACGATAAATTAACAACATCTGATTTAATCCCTGTTGGATGAACGGGGTACTCACTGTTGACCAAAAGCAAATTTCCTTGATAGATTTGATCTTTTGAAATAGCTACTTTTTGGCTATTTTCTGAAGATGTTTTTTCGGCTATTTTATCATCCTCGTGATAATACGTTATTTGAATATTTTTTTTGTCTTGTAAAAATGGTACTTCTTTAACAGCTATCAAACCTAGACATATAATAAAAATTAATAAAATGCCCCACTTCTTCATTTCTTAGTTTCCTCCTAATTCTTCTTCGGTTAAAGAATATCTAAAACTATTTAAGAAAAGAGCGGGGTAAATCTTAAATTTTTCTTAAATCATGTATTTGAAATCAATCTAATTTAATTATTTTGTTCACTTTCCATTGGTAATCGGACTTCAAAAGTTGTCTGAATGACATTGCTTCTGGCAGTAATTGACCCATTATGCCGCTCTGCAATATTCTTTGCAATGAACAGGCCCAACCCTGTGCTTTCTTCTCTATGGGTTCGTGCCTTGTCTCCGGTATAGAACATATCAAAAAGATGTGGGAGATCATCTGGAGGAATTCTATCCCCATAATTCATAACTTGTACTACTATTTCATTTCCTACAATGGAACCGTTAATATCTACATACTGACCGTCATATCCATAGCGAATTGCATTTGTGATAAGATTTTCAAACAGTCGAGCTAGCAAATCGCCATCGCCCAAAATGGGTAAATGGGTCGGACAATTCAACCGGGCAATCAAATGATTGTTTTCGTACACAGGATACAATTCTTCATTTAGTTGGTTTAGCAGATCTGTTAAATTAAATCTTTTTTTATCCACTGGTAGCATTCCGTAATTCATTTTCGTTATCTCGAATAATTCATCAATTAGTTTTTCTAAACGTTGGGACTTAGTAAAAGCAATCATTAAAAAATGCCTAACTTGTTCTTTCGTCAAGCTTTCATCTTTAAGAATTATATCCAAGTAACCCAAAACAGAAGTCAAAGGTGTACGCAGATCATGGGCTAAGTTTACGACCAACTGATCCTTACTGCTTTCCGAAAAGTCGCCTCTTACGATAGCTTCTTTTAACTTTTCACTTGCGAGATTGATGTCATTCGCAATATCGCTAAATTCATCATTTGATTGAATTTCAACTTGATGTTGGAAATCTCCTCGAGCAAGGTAGCGAATTCCATTAGAAATCTTATTGAAATAAGTAGAATAACGTTTCGTAAGGAGAAAGAAAAACAATATTGACAGTGGAATAAATATAAGTAAAAAGAAATTAAAATCCCCAATCTTACGCATAAAGGCTCGAAGGTAGGTTAAAGCATCCCCATAATCAACCCAAGTATAATAATAATATTGAAGTATATTAAAGATTAAATAAATTATGGTACCAGACAGAATCATACTCCATCCAAATAACACGACCATTTTTGATCGAAAACTTCGTACGATTTTAACCATTGAATGTATACCCAACTCCCCACACAGTTTTAATTAATTTGTTTTTCTGTTTATCTTCTTTCAGTTTTTTTCGTAATGTACGAATATGAACCATAACAGTATTCCCACTTTCAAAATAGGCTTCACCCCATACTTGCTGAAAAATGCTTTCTACACTATAAACTTTCTTTGGATGACTGGCTAGTAAATACAAAATATCAAACTCTTTAGGGGTTAGCTCAATATATTCACCGTAAAGAGTAACCGCACGTTGTTCAGGAGAAATAACGAGTCCACCAAACTCTAGATTGGATTTATTTTCGGTCTTCGCTTGATTTAATGTCTTAAATCGCCGTAAATGGGCATTTACGCGAGCTACCAATTCAATGGGTGTGAATGGTTTAGTCATATAATCATCTGCTCCAATTACGAGCCCCTGTACTTTGTCGAAATCAGATGTTTTAGCACTTAAAAAGATGATTGGCATATTATGCTGTTCACGAATGCGGCGGGTTACTTCATATCCATTCATTTTCGGCATCATAATATCCAAAATCAGCAAATCAAAGACCTGATTTTCGACAACATGAACAGCCTCTTGACCATTCGATACTTTCATGACATGGTATCCTTCTTTTTCTAAATGAAAGGCAATTAGATCCGCAATTTCCTTCTCATCATCAGCAATTAATATCGAAATATCTTTCATATCTGCACCTCCAAATTCATTTTGGAGCGATTCATTTCCTATTCTCATCATTACGCCACTTCACAATCTGCCCCATTTGCTGCACAATCATAATACGAAGTTTATACGCAAAAGTATTGTAACACATATCAATGAAAAACGTTCTGCAGCTATGATCAAGTGAAAAATGGTTTGATTATAAGGGAATTTGAAAAAGGAATCCATTATCAAATCGTCGATAAAATTTCTAATACTCTAAGAAGACTAGCCTTTGAAGGGATTGTCCATGATGTTAAGAAGGCAGATGTTCCGAAGAAGAAAGCGAAGGAAACGATTTCTAAGAGAATAAGAAAAGGATTGATACGATCAATCGATTCTTGCGTAGAAAGATAAAAATATTTAAGCGAATCGCATTCTTATGAAAATCTTAATCATTTCTCATGGGATAAATCAGAAATATAATGGCGGTATTTAGTAAAGTAATAAAGTATAATGTTTGCCTGAAAGGAGCTGAAATTATGAGGGATAAAATTCTTGTCGTTGATGACGAACAGGAAATAGCAGATTTAATAGAAGTGTATTTGCAAAATGAAGATTACGAGGTATTAAAGTTTTATTCTGCAAAGGAAGCTCTTGACTGCATTGAAGGGACGAAAGTTGACCTTGCAATTTTAGATATTATGTTGCCGGATATTAGCGGTTTAACGATTTGCCAAAAAATAAGGGAACGGTATACCTATCCTATCATTATGCTGACTGCTAAAGATGAGGAAATCGATAAAATTAATGGTCTTACATTGGGGGCTGACGATTATATCACAAAACCCTTTCGCCCACTTGAAGTCGTAGCACGAGTGAAAGCGCAATTACGGCGGTATAAAAAGTATAATCCCAAGCATGGGGAAGATATGGAAAAAGATATCATCCTACATTCCGGTCTTGTCATGAATATCAAAACACATGAGTGTTTCTTAAACGAAAACCCGCTTACACTGACACCTACGGAATTTTCAATTTTGCGTATCCTTTTAGAGAACAAAGGCAATGTGGTAAGTGCAGAGGAGTTATTCCATAAAATTTGGAAGGATGAGTATTACAGCAAAAGCAATAATACGATCACAGTCCACATTCGTCATCTCCGAGAAAAAATGAATGACACTTTCGAAAATCCCCAATATATTAAAACAATATGGGGGGTAGGCTATAAAATTGAAAGATAAATATAAAAGAGAATTTGATTACACCCGTTTGCAAATTAAAATTTTGTTTGCCCTGATTGGAGTCATAGCCTCCTCCTTTTTTGCTCTTGTTTTAATGTACTTCCTTCATTGGAATAGCATCGGCGGGAGATGGATTACTCAGATAACAGGGGATATCCTTCGAATAGGTTTTTTCGGGGCGTTAAATATATACCAGCTATTTTTCGTCTTGTTAGTATTGCTTATTTGTGCTGGGCTTTTATTCGTCATTCGCGCATTTTTGCACTACGTTACAAAGCCACTGTCCGATGTTGAACAGAGCCTTGGTATGCTTCTCATTGACAATTCGGAGGAAATCCGCTTGCCGGAAGAACTCACTGCTATCACCCAAAGGTTAAACGACATGAAACAAACCTTGGAACGCCGAAATCTAGAAGCTCAATCAGCCGAACAACGTAAAAACGAGCTTGTGATGTACCTTGCCCACGACATTCGCACTCCCCTTACTTCTGTAATTGGATATTTAAGTTTGCTGGAAGAAGTGGAAAATATGCCGCCGGAGCAGAGAAAAAAATACACGCATATCGCACTTGACAAATCATACAGGCTGGAGAAAATGATCAATGAATTTTTTGAAATAACCCGGTATAATCTGCAACAAATCCAAATAGAAAAAACGAATATCGACCTCTATTATATGTTGGTACAATTAACCGATGAATTGCTGCCTATTTTGTCAAGCCATGGAAATACGGCCGTTTTACATGCAGATGAAGAACTAATGCTCTATGGCGATGCTGAAAAGTTGGGGAGGGTTTTTACCAATGTTCTGAAAAATGCTGCTGCATATAGCTTCCCGAATACAGAAATTCAGATCATAGCCCAAAAAAGCGGTAGTGATACTGTAACCATTACATTTCAAAATAAGGGGGATACAATACCTCCTGAAAAATGCGCTGCTATATTTGAAAAGTTTTATCGTCTTGACGAAGCCCGTACAAGTGATACCGGGGGAGCGGGACTGGGACTTGCAATTGCCAAAGAGATTATTCATTTACATGGAGGTTCCATTACTGTGGAAAGCCGTGAATATATAACTTCTTTTGTTATTACGCTTCCGTTCAATCACACCGCATCTTAGTATTTTCTTAAGAATTTATCAAGGAAGTATTAAATTTGAGCCGGTACTGATGGGTTACACTGTAGTTAATGAATTTCAAAGGTTTTTACCTATAACTACAATAAAAAACGGAGGATGTTTCATGGATATTATTACAATTTTTCAGGCTTTGCTCCGATGGGGTGTGTTTGCACTCATTGGAGGCCTTTTATTGGGACTAACCATTTTCGCTTGCTACATGATTTATAAAAAGGTGTTTCATGGACAAAGGAGTATGTCGAAAACACAGGGGATTACCCTGTTTCTTTTATGCTGCTGGCTGCTGCTAGTACTGGCACTAACCACCTTAAGCCGCGGTGCAAACTTTACCGGAAGCTTCAATATTGATTTTTTCAGTTCCTACGTCAACGCTTGGAATAAGTGGTCGAGTAGCGAATTGCAGCTTATTATCTTCAATATGCTGATGTTTACGCCGTTGGGATTTTTATTGCCACTTTTTTGGAAAAAAGCAGAAAAGTTCAAGGTGACGTTTTTCGTGTCTATTGGGTTAACTATCTGTATTGAAATCGTACAATTATTGACGGGAAAAGGGATTTTTGAACTTGATGATTTATTCCACAACTGTATTGGGAGTTTGTTTGGATATTTTTGTATAATGGCAATACTTTCCGTTATCAGGGAAAAGCGCGTTCGTTTTGTTCCGATTGGAAAAGTGTTGATATTTCCATGTGTCATTGGAATAATAATGGGCACCGTGTCTTTGGTTTATGTGCAGCAACCTTATGGAAATATGCCTATTCTTCCTGCGACAAAACAGGATATGTCAAGGATTCAAATTAACACTGACCTTTCCTTATCAGATCAACCGGCCTCGGCCTCCATTTACAGAAGTAAATATACAGACGATCAAGATTATCTAGAACGAATTAAAGCTGGACTTTCCGAATCGGAAGATGTTACTTTCTCCGGTGTTCAACGACGTGATGGCGAAAACCGTGTTTACACTGGCAAAAGTTCTAATAGTGAAGACGTTCAACTTAGCTTCTTATCTTGGACAGGACATTGGAGCTACACAACATGGCATGATGCTACTACATTGTCCGAGGAAGAAGCGAAGAACGAAGGAGACTTTTATAAAAACTGGTTGAAGGAAAATGGACTGCTCCCCGCTAACGCTGTTTTCAGTATACAAAACAACGATACGCTTCGATGGGACGCACCGGAAGTGAAGGATCTATCCATTGCCAAAACCGCATTCACATCTGGCATTATCTTAATGCAGTTTGATAACAATTTGGAACTTACTCTTATGGATTACGAAATCAACTGGAATGAATATGTAGCAACAGAAGAAATTATTTCCCCAAAAGCAGCTTTTAAACAGATTGAAGATGGAAACTTTGAACAATATGTCCCCTTCCAGCAGGGAGATACCTTAAGGGTAAAAGAATGTAAGCTTGCTTATGTTTACGATACAAAAGGATTTTATCAGCCTGTTTATCAATTTACCGGATATATCAACAATGAGGATCATTCATGGGATTGTCAGATACCTGCTTTGGGGAAATAGGAAGAGCGGGGACGGTTCTCTTGCTTCCTCTATGTCATTGGAAGCCCAAGAAGCAGGAAATTTTTTTTTAATGTCGAACTCTTAATACGAAAAGCTTAAAAACTATTCTGCTTCTTAGCACTCAAAACTGCGAATACTCAAAATTTTGCGTTAGATACTTCTAACACTTCCTTACCTTATTAATTGCTTCGAATTTTGAGCAAAACTTAAGAACCATCCCGCTGCTTCTCTGCTTTTTCACGAGTATTCAATGAGCAACATGGGATTACACCTTCGGAAGCAAAACTAAACAATTCAAAACTCAATAAGTATCACCCAATGAATGATCTTAAGATGTGATTTATAGGAGGTAAAAGAATTATGGCGGAATTAAAGGAAATTGTTTATAAGGAATTTGACGAACGTCTAATGGTTGGAGTTCATTACCACACTTCATTTTTTAAGGCCGGAAACGCATGGAAATCATATTTTGAAAGTGATAAGGCGAAATATTTAAATGAGTTATCTGAATTCGTTTATTGTGAGGATATTGATGAAAATGATGGGATCGGAATGATGTTTAATTTTCAAGATACAAATACATTTGAATTAATATTAGGAGATTTTATGAAAGTAAATACACCGGTTCCCTATGAACTATACAAAAAATATATTCCAAGTGGAACGGTAGCTTGTATTCAAATAGAGGGAAATGACATCGCAGAAATTATGGACTCGGCTTTCAAATTGATTACAGAAGCCATAAAAAAAACGGGTAGGGAAATCGATTTTGAACATTTTTATTGGTGTGAGATCTATACAAAGGAGCGATATTCTATTCCACAAAATCGTGGTGAAAAGGTAGTGCTTGATTATATTTTGCCAGTAAAATCATCATTAAGCGAATAGACCGCTTATTAATTAAATTCAATAAAAACAAAACGGCTTTTATAATATAAAATGTTGATAGCGTATGATGAAAGAACATATTAAATTAAATACTTTAGCCTGTTTCAATTATATGCGTGAATGAAAGGAACTTAAATTAAATATTTACTAGATGTAAATAGCGATATTTATTTTTCCGTTCATTCGCGCTATTCAACTCATCCTACTTTCGAGAAAATAACATCTGGGCTTCATCCTATTAATCCCCATAAATTTCTTATTGAGAAATATAGATAATTTTGCTAAAATATCTTTTGAAATAATTAACCTTTAAGACGGTCCAGAGAGGCTGAAAAGGGCTACTGATATTTTAAGTTATTATGTTATTAATATCATTGTGTTTTCATGCCCTTTTGTCTAATTTGACGAAAGGGCATTTATTTTGCATTTTAGCTGTGAAGACATAACTAATAACGTACCGCTTTTAAAGGAAGTCCAGTGAGGCTTAAAAGGTGAATGGAAAAGTTTTATTTATAAAGATACATCCATTCATTCGTAAATAAAAGAGATTTATTTCATCTAGAACATACTGGAGGATAGTAGAATGGATTATCGTAAAAAAACCGTGGTCGCATCGGTAGCGGGTTTAACATTAGAAGGCATGGACATCATGTTTATCTCATTTGCGATGTCAATGATTATTGCAGAATTTAACATTGATTTAGCAACTGGGGGACTTATTTCTACTATAACGAATGTAGGGATGTTATTAGGAGGAATTGTTTTCGGGGTTTTAGCAGATAAGTATGGAAGGGTAAAGGTCTTTACATATACTGTCATCTTATTTGCAATTGGTACAGCTTTAACAGGATTAGCCAGTAGTATTGAACAAGTATATCTATTTAGATTGATTGCCGGAATAGGTGCTGGGGGAGAATATGGTATTGGCATGGCACTTGTTGCAGAAGCTTGGCCGAAAAATAAACAAGGGCGTGCGTCTTCATATGTCAGTGTTGGTGCCCAATATGGTGTCATTTTAGCAGCATTACTAAGTGCGATCATTCTTCCTACTTTAGGATGGAGAGCATTGTTCTTTGTTGGTGTAGTACCTGTTATTTTTGCCTTTATCGTAAGGAAGAATTTAGATGAATCACCTGAGTGGCTCGCAGCTCAAAAAAATAAAAAGGCTAGTGAGAAAGAGGAAAAGGGTAAGCTGGTACAATTGTTTGAAACGCCACGAACAGCGATGACAACCATCTCTTTAATCATCATGGCAACTGTTCAAATTGCTGGTTATAACGGATTAATGATTTGGCTACCATCGATGTTGCAGAAGTCACAGGGGTTATCAGTTTCAAGCTCTGCTATTTGGACGATTAGTACAGCTGTTGGCATGATTATAGGTATGTTAACCTTTGGACGATTTTTAGATCGATTTGGAGTAAAGCGTGCCTTTGGTGTCTTCCTAATTGCCTCCGCATGTGCTGTGTTTTTATACTCTTATGCTACTGGTATTATGGGTGTACTAATAGGTGGTGCAATTGTCGGATTTTTTTCAAATGGAATGTTCGCCGGATATGGAGCTTTGATTGGTAGTCTATACCCAGTTCAAATTAGAAGTACAGCAACAAACACAATTTTTAACTTTGGACGAGCTATAGGCGGTTTTTCACCAATACTTGTCGGGTATATTCTACAAAGTTATGATATGAAATTTGCGATGCTCTACTTAGCAGGTTTATATTGTATTTCCTTTACGGTCATGCTAATGCTAAAAAAAGATGGTATAGAGAATGTCAACGAACCTATATAAAAAGTAAGTATATTTCACCGTAACTTGAAATGCATTTTGTTTTCATTGGAAGTCAAAGGCAGCTGAATATACTTTGGTCAAAAATGATCCGAGCTGAATGTAGAGTTAATAGTGAAATAACCGTACTTCTGACAAAAAAGTCATGATGTACGGTTATTTTTATCATTCGGGCTTACTGAAGACCTACTCCATTTCTTCTTGCTTCATATAATATTCCATCGCTTGATTAAGCCAGTTTTGTTCATCTTCTGTGAAAGGAGAAGTGGTTATTTTTTCAAGGTCTTGAATATCCAATTCTTCTAGATTAGTATCAGCCAGCTTTTGCATCAAATCTTCCCCAAGAAATGAAAAAGTTGCTTCTAAATAGTTCTTAACCATCCTTTGTACTTTGGGGTCCTGTACGGGTTTACCGTACAATTGTTTTACTTCTTTAGACAATTGAATAACCGTTTTATCTAAGGAGATTTTATCTTCCTCCGATTTCTTGGAGAGCTCCTCCACGACATCCGTTAACATATGGCGATGCATCCATTCTTCATGTATATGTTCAATACGCATCCCATGAATAAGGCTAAATAATAAGTTGCTATCGACTTCTCCTTCTTCTTCGACTAACTTAATTACTCTTTTAATTGATTGTATGGATTGCTCGATTTGTTCCTTTTCTTTTTCTAAAGCTTGCAAATGAAGGGACAAACTTTCATTTAAATCAACGGTAAAACTTGATTCATGTAATAAATTGGCGATTTCATCTAAACTATATCCTAGAAATTTTAGACTTAGAATTTTTTGTAAGGTGATAATATCTTGATAATAGTAAACTCGGTGCCCTGAAGAAGGTTTCTTTTCTGGTTGTAATAAACCCATTTCATCATAGTAATGCAAAGTAGGAATAGGTATTCCCGTCTTTTCTGAAAATTCTCCAATGGAAAACTTGTCATTCCTATTCATTAAGATTCCTCCCTATAAAAGTATACGTTCATTATAAATCCTCAAGTGACTTGAGGTTCAAGAGGAAATATAAAAAAATTGGATCCGTTCAAATTGCTGATGATACATAAAACCGGTTTGTCAAATCATAATGGTTAGTGAAAGCTAATTGAACGGTTTTAACACTACAGACATAACAATGAGAAGTGGACAAGAAATACTAAACATCCTATTAAATTTTGTAGTGGTTTATAATATTAATTGAATTTCTTATTAAAAGTTGGTGAAAATGAAAAATGCGGGTATTAATCGTAGATGATGAAGAAAAAATTACAAATGTCTTAGCATCTTATTTTGAAAAAAACGGAGATCATACGTATATTGCTCATACTGGTGAATCCGCAATCCAAATAATAGATCAAGGGCTTCTAGATATGATTATTTTAGACTTAATGTTACCAGATATGGCAGGAGAAGATATTTGCCAATATGTAAAAGCAAATTATGATATTCCTGTCATTATGCTTACGGCGAAAATTTCCATTGATGATAAAGTAAGAGGCTTTAAAATGGGTGCGGATGATTATGTAGTTAAACCATTCCACCCTAAGGAAATATTAGTGAGAGCCGAAAGACTATTACCTATGTCACATAAAAAGCAAGTTATCACTATAGGACGATTAGAAATTCATAAAGATGAAAGAACGGTATTAATAAATCAACAAAACATCCAGTTTACACCACATGAATTTAACATATTGCTTTTATTAGCTGAAAACCCTAAAAAGGTATTTAGTAGGGATGATATTATTCAAAAATTATTTGGATTGGATGTGGACATCAATCCCCGCATTGTGGATCAACATATTAAAAATATTCGTAAAAAGGTGGACGGGGATTATATCCAAACTGTCTTTGGATTAGGGTATAAAATAAACGAGAAGGTTAAAGAACAATGAAGTTTAATATAAAAGTGGCGTTGATTATAGCCATCTTTACCTCATGTATGCTCTTATTTATTACAGCGATATTACTTTATAAAGGTCATGAACATTTGATGATGCTTCATATAACCGATTCCGAGGAGCTCATTCACCATTTTGATTTGGCATTGAGGGAAACGGCATTGTGGTCGATAGGTTTATTGATTATTGTCATACTGATCTCCAGTTTGTTAATTGCAAAGGCGTTGACTAGACCGATTCAAGAACTCAATCACTTTGCGTTAAGACTTGTGCGTGGAGACCGTAATTTAAATATAAGCTATACCATTAATGATCCAATTGGTCAATTGGGACATTCGTTGATAAAACTAGATGAAACATTAAGTTCTTATGAATGGCGTCGTAAAGAGATGACACAAGATCTAGCACATGAAATTCGTAATCCGCTAGCTTCGATAAAAAGCTATTTAAGTGCATTTGAGGATGGCGTTTGGGAGGCTACACCAGACCGTTTGCAAGCATGCGTTGAAGAAATTGATCGGCTAATTATCCTTGTTGGAGAATTAGATACTTTAAATGATATTAATAATCCTACATTTAAGATCATCATGAAAGAGCATCCGATTGCTAGTTTAATCGAGAAATCTATCATTGCGTTGGCAAGTGAACTACTGGAAAAAGACATACATGTAAAATTGGATTTAGATAAAACCATTTATGCCAAGGTAGATGCCCTAAGATTGAATCAAATTCTGCATAATATTATCAAAAATTCCATGTATCATGTTCAAAAAGAAGGTACGATCTTCATCAAATTATTAAAAAACAATGGCTCTTATACAATTATTGTACACGATAATGGGATCGGTATGGATGAAGAGACTAGCCAAAAAATCTTTTTGCGAAATTATCGTGCGAAAAATCGATATACTGGCAGTGGTATTGGCATGACCATTACCAAAAAGCTAGTAGAAGCGCATGGCGGTAACATTTCCGTCAAAAGCGAAAAAGATATAGGGACCACATTTTATATACAAATGCCGATTTCTACATAATTTCTACACAACTATTCTGTATGCTTTATGTCGAAAGGAATGGTGAGAGTATGAAGAAAATTGCACTAGCCAGTATGATTATAAGTGTTGGCATATTAGGGGCTTGTAGCCAAGAAAAAAGCGATAATATGAAAGGCATGGATCATTCCAACATGAAGATGGGTGAAATGGACCATTCTTCTATGGATATGAAAGATATGGATCATGACAAGATGAAAGGACATATGAGTCATGATAAGGTAATAAGTTTAAATGACTCAACAGGGGAAAACGAATTGAAAGTCCCTACCTTACTTGCACGAGATCATGAGAAAGGTATCGTATACACTGTAAAAGCCCAAAAAGGGAAAACGGAAATTTTTGATGGTACTGAATCAGAAACATATGGATATAATGGAATGTTTTTAGGACCAGTGCTTCGTTTTGAAAAAGGTGACAAAGTTAAAATTAGAACGATAAATGAACTGGATGAACCAACAACTTTTCACTGGCATGGCCTGGAAGTATCTGCGGACGTGGATGGTGGACCGCATGACGTACTTAAACCAGGAGAAGAAAAGGTACTTGAATTTGAAGTGACACAAGAGGCGTCTACATTATGGTTCCATCCCCATCCTCATGGGAAAACGTCAGAACAAGTTTATAAAGGGCTTGCAGGTTTGATTTATATTGAAGATGATCATTCAAAAGGTCTTGGGTTACCAAATGATTATGGGAAGAACGATTTTCCATTGATTTTTCAAGATAAAACTTTTGATAGCAAGAAACAATTGAATTATAGCGCTGCAAAGAATGAAGATGGAACAATCGGTGATACATTATTGATTAATGGAACACTTAATCCTAAATTGACTGTAAATAAAGAGAAAGTGCGCCTTCGCTTATTAAATGGGTCTAATGCAAGGAATTACACTTTTAAATTGAATTCTGGGGATTCTTTTCTTCAAATCGCAACGGATGGTGGTTTTTTGAATGAACCAGTACCTTTGCAAGAAATTACACTGACACCTTCCGAAAGAGCAGAAATCATTGTTGATTTTTCAAGCATTAAAAAAGTCAATAACTTAGCGTTGATAAATGAAGATGGAGCAGTTCTATTGCCATTTGAGGTCACGGACCAAAATGGAGTGAACCGTAAGATTCCGGAAAAATTAAATGATTTTTCATTGGAGGATAATGTAATGCATTTGCCGGTCACCAAGAAAGTGGAACTCTTTGGAATGATGGACATGGTAACGATAAACGGAAAGAAGTTTGATCCGGAAAGAATTGATTTTACCCAAAAACAGGGAGATACGGAGGTATGGGAAATTTATAATAAACCGGATATGATGGGTGGAATGATTCATCCATTCCATATTCATGGAGCGCAGTTTAAAATAATCTCTCGTGATGGGAAAGACCCATCTAAAAATGAACGAGGATGGAAGGACAGTATTTCTGTAAAACCGGATGAAAAGGTCAAAATAGCTGTGCAATTTAAACATAAGGGTGTCTATATGTTCCATTGTCATATATTAGAACATGAAGATAATGGAATGATGGGGCAAATTAAGGTGGAGTAGATATTTACTATTATGCTCTAGTCGATAATGGAAAGTCAGCTTAAATATAACTTTTGCTAGTTCGACCCCGAGTTGGAGAAAATATCCGATATCGGGGTCTTTTTTTGTCCAAACCTTTAAGTTTACTGAGTTCTCTATTTTAAGATGTTCATCAAGAATACTTAGTTTTATAAAAAATCTATAGGTTGTTGCTAAAAATAATACTTGGATGCATAAATAAATTGCTTGACGATTATCGATTACAAATGTAAACTGTAATTACACAATATGATTACAATTGTAAACATATAGAGGAGAGGAAATTATGAATACTAAAATAGACTCTAAAATTACGGATTCCGAATGGGAAATAATGCGTGTAGTCTGGGCACAGGATAAAGTTACAAGTAGAGAAATTATAGAAGTGTTGCAACAAAAGAAGGATTGGAAACCTGCGACCACTAAAACTTTTATTGGAAGACTTGTAAAAAAAGGAATGCTTCATACAGAAACTGAAGGAAAGAGGTATATTTATACTGCTAATATAAATGAAAGTAAATTCATTAAAGGCATTCTTGATGAAATTTTAAATAATATTTGTGGGAAAGAAGTTGGTAATACAATAGTGTCCTTAATTTCAAAAGCAACGTTAAGTTTTAGTGATATAGACAAAATGGAAAGAGCACTTGAAATAAAGAAAAAAGACGCTGTTGAAGAAGTGGCTTGCACTTGTGTTCCAGGACAGTGTAAATGTAAGCATACCTGTTCATCAGGACACTGATAAATCAATAATATACGAGGAGTGACGAACATGAAAAAACAACCATAAAAATTACAGGAGGCGAGCTATGCTTATTATGTAAATGAAATTGGGACAGCATTTCAAGGTGTAGTAAAAGTAACAGTCAATTTAAAGAATGAGGTTGTCAAAGTTAAGTATGACGTAACAGTTAGACAACTCAACTGTAACTATAAAGGAAATTGTTATGAATCTAAACCGTTTAAATAGAAAAGGAGTTGAAAATGAATGGTGGAAAGAACATTTAATATAAAAGGAATGACTTGTGCATCATGTGTACAGACAGTTGAAAAGGCAATGAAGAAATTGCCTGGAGTTCAGGAAGCTAATGTAAACTTGGCAACAGAAAAGTTGAATATCATTTTTGATGAGAATGCAGTATCTGTACGAGAAATTCAAGCTGCTGTTGATAAGGCCGGGTATAAGGCATTGATAGATAGTGTGCAGAAAACATTTGTTATCACAGGAATGACTTGTGCATCGTGTGTACAATCAATCGAAAAGGCAACAAGGAAATTAGATGGTGTTATGAGCTCTAATGTAAATTTGGCTACAGGAAAAATGGTAATTGAGTATAATCCAACAGTTGTTTCTGTGTCAGACATTATAGAAGCAGTATCAAATGCAGGGTATGAGGCCCGTGAGGATATGGAAACGTCAAGTATAGCCAATGAAGAAAAGGATAAAAAACAAAAGAAAATAAAAGCGATTTGGACACGATTTTGGGGTTCAGCAATTTTCACGATACAATTGTTCTATATTGCGATGGGACATATGGTAGGCTTACCACTCCCAAAAATAATTGATCCAATGGAAAATCCTGAATGGTTTTCACTATTACAATTTATTTTCACGATACCAGTTATAATCTTTGGACGGAATTTTTTCTCGGTTGGATTTAAGACGTTATTTAAAGGACATCCCAACATGGACTCATTGGTTGCATTAGGGACAGGTGCTGCATTTGTCTATAGTTCGGGGGCAACAGTTGCAATTTGGCTAGGGCATTCCAGTTACGCAGAAAATCTATACTATGAGTCCGCAGCGGTAATCCTCACCTTAATTACATTGGGGAAATATTTGGAAGCTCGTTCTATGGGTAAAACATCAGAAGCCATTGAAAAATTAATAGGATTAGCTCCCAAGAAAGCGATTGTTGTAAGAAATGGAAAAGAAGTAGAAGTTACAGTTGATGAAGTAGTTGTTGGTGACACGATCATTGTTAAACCTGGGGAAAAAATACCGGTTGATGGTGTTGTATTAGAAGGAATAACATCTGTTGATGACTCCATGTTAACAGGTGAAAGTATTCCAGTAGAAAAGAATGTAGGCGATAATATTATCGGTGCTAGTATCAATAAGAATGGTACAGTCCAATATCGAGCAACCAAAGTAGGAAAAGATACAGCTTTATCACAAATGATCAAATTGGTAGAAGATGCACAAGGATCTAAAGCACCAATTGCTAAAATGGCTGATATGATTTCAGGTTATTTTGTGCCAATTGTTATTGTGATTGCTATTCTTTCCGGTTTGTCGTGGTATTTCGGAGGACAAACGGGACTCTTTGCTTTAACGATTACCATTTCCGTTTTAGTTATTGCCTGTCCATGTGCTCTTGGCCTGGCTACGCCAACTGCGATTATGGTTGGCACTGGTAAGGGGGCAGAAAATGGTGTATTAATTAAAAGCGGTGGAGCACTGGAAACAACCCATAAAGTTCAGACGATTGTATTTGATAAAACAGGTACAATTACAGAAGGTAAACCTATAGTTACAGATATTATCACGGTAAACGGAATTAAAGAAACAGAATTGCTACAATTAGTAGCCTCTGCAGAAAAGGGCTCTGAGCATCCATTAGCTGAAGCAATTGTTAAGGAGTCAGAAGATAGAGGGCTAGGCTTTTTGAAGTTGGACAATTTCAATGCTATTCCTGGTCATGGGGTCGAAGTGACAGTAGATGACATAACGATTTTAGCTGGAAACAAAAAATTAATGGATGATCGCAACATTTCTTTAGATAAACTAGCAAGAAACTCAGATGATTTGGCAATTCAAGGAAAAACCCCTATGTACATTGCTTTTAATAACGAAGTTGCTGGAATTATTGCAGTTGCTGATACCGTTAAGGAAAATAGCTTACAAGCCATTGAAAAACTTCATAATATGGGAATCGAGGTGGTGATGATCACTGGGGACAATAAAGGTACCGCTGAGGCTATTGCAAAACAAGTTGGTATTCATCGAGTGTTAAGTGAAGTATTGCCAGAAGATAAAGCAAATGAAGTGAAAAAAATCCAAGCAGAAGGTAAGAAAGTAGCCATGGTTGGAGATGGTATTAATGATGCACCTGCTCTTGCACAAGCCGATATTGGGATAGCTATTGGTTCTGGAACGGATGTTGCTATGGAATCCGCAGACATCGTATTAATGAGAAGTGATTTAATGGATGTACCAACAGCTGTGGAATTAAGTAAGTCTACGATTCGAAATATCAAACAAAACTTGTTCTTTGCATTCGCATATAATGTACTAGGCATACCGTTTGCTATGGGAATTATTTACCTTTTGGGTGGACCATTATTAAATCCAATGGTTGCTGGGGCTGCAATGAGCTTAAGTTCTGTTTCAGTATTAGTAAATGCTTTACGTTTAAAAAAATTTAAACCATCAAAAGTTCAGTAAAGGGTGAGAGATTAAAATGGAAGGTAAGCTGGAACTGGAATTATATACAAGACCAACATGTTCAGATTGCCAGGATGCAAAGAAATACCTAATTTCTAATAGAATCCATTATATCGATAAAGACGTAAGTAAAAATCTTAGCTTAGAGGAAGAATTAAAGAAAATATCAGGCACTCAAATCGTTCCGATGTTTGCTTTTTATAAAAAGGGGATATTCGGAAAAAGAAAATTAGTCAAGTATTTTATTGGCTTTGAAAATAATAAAAATGAAATAATTAGTATGTTAATAAAATGAATCAAATAAAACACTTTTCTTTTTATCTTACTCCTAGAAGGGAATTGAGTATACCTGAAGGAGGTGGTGAAATAGGGATTTTATAAAGGCTATATAATAATAGCGTTTTTTTAAAACAAGTTATTATACCCTACCTAGGTAAGGTAAAAATAAAAAGACTTGTGGTTGTAAGTCAATGAAAATGTGAATGTCGAGGAAGCATGTATCTAGTTTTTTGAAGTTAACGTCGATATCTACAAATAATCTCAAGGAAGGGATTTCCTTGGGAACAATATCTAATTTGCAATAAATAGTAACCTAGACAAATTGATTCTATAGCTCGCTATTAATTTGAAGTAGGCCGTTTTTTGAGCCGTTATCCTTGGGCGTATATCTGAGCTACAGCGAAGTTGCTAAAGTGCCCGATTCCCAACAGGTGGCGGAATGAGGCGGAGACTCAGCCGGTGAATGCCTGAAATATATTATGAGGAGGAATTTATATGAAGAAAGTAACACTTAATGTACAAGGGATGTCATGTGGATCTTGTGTGAATAGAATTGAGGGAAATGTAGGTAAGTTAAGTGGAGTTGAATCTGTTAAAGTCCTACTTCCTAAAGGTGAGGTTGATGTAACATTTAATGATGATACAGTTGATTTGAGTGTAATTAAAAGTGCTATTAGGGATTCGGGTTATGAGGTTATGGAAGAACCTAATGAAGAAGATAACCCTGGGTGTTCATGCTGTCATTAATTATAAAAGAGAGACCGGGGACAAAATCCCAGTAAATAAAATATAAATGCGTGGGAGCTTACACTAAAAAAAGTGCAAGTCCCAAAAGTAAATCATCCAGTTCGAATATCCTTACTCCTGTAAGTGTTTGATATGTTTCAATGGATAATGTAGCACTTGCCACCACAGGTAGTAACCACTTGAATAATTTAAATTTAGGGAAAAGCAAAGGTTGGAAAATCCCTAGTGGCACAAACATTAAAATATTAAAAATTCCAAGCAAACTACATGAAACCCTATCCACAACAAATGGATAGGGTTTACGCATTCAATCATATCCAAGTTATTTCTCTTTCATTTGTTTGAAGATATCCAGATTGGCACCTAAGACATTGACTTTATCTTCACCAAACAAACCAAAAACGCGACTTTCAGTATTATTTTTCACAATGGCTTTGATCTCATCTAAAGAAAGACCGCTAGATTGTGCCACTCGCTTCATCTGAATATGGGCAGCATCTACACTGATATGTGGATCAAGGCCAGATCCTGAGGCAGTCATTAAGTCTGCAGGAATTTGTTCGCGTTTCACCCCAGGGTTCGCATTTAAAAATTGTTCAATATCCGTTTCCATTCTTTTTCGGAGCTCAGGGTTGGATGGTGCATAATTGAATGTACCAGAACTAACGCCACTATATGCTGTTTCGCCGTTTGCATCTGGCACAAGATCTTTTTTCGTGTAGGTGTTGTAATTCACAGCTGATACACGTCCCCAAAAATACTCAGGTGCGGTGAAATCCTGACCTACTATTTCAGAGCCGACCCATTCACCATCTACATCAATGAAACTACCATTTGCTTGGTGGTTGAATAACATTTGCGCTACTGCCGTCACTGCAAACGGATAAATTAAACCGCATATAATGAGCAACATGAATGTAACTAAAATCGATTGTTTCGTGTATTGGAAAAATTCCTTCATGTCAATCTTCCTCCTATAGACCTATCATGTGTAAAACGGGCCCGATCATGATATCGATTAGTTTAATGCCAATAAAGGGAGCGATAATCCCGCCAAGTCCATAGACTAATAGGTTTCTATTTAATAGTTTTGAAACACTCATCGGTTTGTATTTAACACCTTTCATTGCAATTGGAATTAGCAATGGAATAATGATCGCGTTAAAAATCAATGCAGAGATAATAGCGCTCATCGGTGAATTTAACTGCATAATGTTTAACGCTCCTATTTCAGGTAAGCCTACCATCAACATCGCAGGAATGATGGCGAAGAATTTTGCTATATCGTTTGCGATACTGAATGTCGTTAAGGCACCACGAGTCATCAGTAATTGTTTCCCAATTTCCACAATTTCGATAACTTTTGTCGGATTCGAGTCTAAATCGACCATATTCGCTGCTTCTTTCGCTGCATTTGTCCCCGAATTCATCGCCAGCCCAACGTTTGCTTGAGCTAGGGCCGGTGCATCATTCGTACCGTCACCCGTCATAGCGACGATTTTACCTTGTCCCTGCTCTTTTTTAATCACATTGATCTTATCTTCAGGTTTGCTTTCGGCTACAAAACCATCTACACCTGCCTCTTTTGCAATTGTTGCAGCTGTTAGTGGGTTGTCTCCTGTACACATAATGGTTTTAATTCCCATTCTGCGAAGCTGTTCGAACCGCTCCTTTAATCCTGGTTTTACGACATCCTTCAGATAAATAACTCCAAGGATTTGTTCGTTTTTTGATACTACTAAAGGAGTTCCGCCTTGTGATGAAACTTCATACACAATGTTTTCCAAATCTTTTGGTAGTGAAAAGCCAGCTACGATGCTCATTTTTTTGATCGAGTCATAAGCACCTTTGCGAAATTTTGTTCCATCTTGACAATCAAGCCCGCTCATACGTGTCTGTGCTGTAAATGAAATGGGATTGCTTGTTTCGATAATCTTTTTTTCATCAGTCACATTAACATTTAATTTGCATGCAAGTGATACAATGGATTTCCCTTCAGGTGTATCGTCTGTGAGTGAGCTTATCCATGCAGCACGAATCAGTTCGTTTTTATCCACTCCTTTAATAGGGATAAATTCTGCTGCTAGGCGGTTCCCATAAGTGATGGTCCCTGTTTTGTCTAAAATCAAAGTATCGACGTCACCACATGCTTCGACAGCTTTCCCAGACATTGCGATAACATTAAACTGTGTGACTCTATCCATTCCTGCAATCCCGATGGCCGACAATAGCCCTCCAATCGTGGTCGGAATTAAACAGACAATCAATGCAATGAAGGTAGCAACCGAAATATTTAGATTCAAGTACGTAGTCATTGGGTAAAGTGTGACGACAACTAGTAAGAAGATAATGGTCAAACTGACTAATAATGTGTTCAAAGCAATTTCATTCGGTGTTTTTTTACGACGTGCCCCTTCTATAAGTGCAATCATTTTATCTAAAAATGATTCACCAGGACGTGAAGTGATTTCAATTTTTAACCAATCACTTGTGACTGTAGTGCCGCCTGTAACTGAAGAAAAATCACCGCCACTTTCCTTTACGACTGGAGCTGATTCACCAGTGATGGCTGATTCATTCACAGTGGCAATCCCTTCAATGACTTCGCCGTCGTTTGGAATGACTTCACCTGCACGAACGATGACAATATCTCCTTTTACAAGTTCATTGGCTTGCTTCGTAATTTCTGATCCATCAGGAAGGATCACGTGCGCCTCTGTCACTGTTTTTGTCTTTTTAAGTGTTAGCACTTGTGCTTTCCCACGACCTTCTGCGACAGATTCGGCAAAGTTCGCAAATAATATGGTGACAAATAGAATACTAGCGACAATGGCATTATAAAGGCGTAAATTTCCTGCATCTCCATCTCCCCATAGATTTGGAAAAATGGCTAGGATAAGTACAAGGATAAACCCGATTTCAACAACAAACATAACCGGATTTTTTACCATATAGACTGGGTTTAGTTTTTTGAAAGCCCCTAAAACTGAACTCTTCATAATTTCTCCAGTTATAAAACTCTTTTTTGATGTAGTTTCCATTATTTTATCTCCTCATCAAGAACGTATTTGTAAATGTTCTGTAATCGGACCGAGTGCTAAAGCGGGTAAAAATGTTAATGCGCCAATCATTAATACAATGGCGACAAGCATGAATGCGAACATAGCATTGTCGGTTTTCAAAGTACCTACTGATTCATTGTGCAAGACTTTTTTGGCCAACAGGGATGCAATAGCAAGTTGAATAATGATCGATAAATAGCGTCCAAAGAACATCGCTAGACCTGTCGTTATGTTCCAAAACGTAGAATTATCGGATAATCCTTCGAATCCAGAGCCATTGTTTGCTGAAGATGAAGCATATTCATAAAGCACCTGTGATAACCCATGAGCACCTGGATTTGTGATTCCATTCATTCCAGCTGTCGTCGAAACGGCAAGTGCTGAGAACCCTAAGATAATAGCGGGGTGGATTAAAATGCAAAGCGCGATTAATTTCATTTCTTTTTCTTCAATTTTCTTCCCTAAAAATTGGGGAGTACGACCGATCATTAAACAGGCAATGAAAATGGTTAACATGACATACATCATCATGTTCATCAAACCGACTCCCTTACCGCCAAATACGACGTTTAACATCATATTAAACAGTGGTACCATACCACCAATTGGTGTTAAGGTATCATGCATATTATTAACTGTTCCGGTCGTGAAGGCAGTTGTTACGGTCGTGAATAAAGCAGATTGAGCGATACCGAAACGCATTTCCTTCCCTTCCATACTCCCTAAATCCTGTGTGATACCAAGCTTGTCGATAATAGGGTTACCAGCAAGTTCAGCCAAATAACAAGTCGTTAGACCGATGAGAAACAGAAACCCCATCGCCGCAAAAATGATCAATCCTTGTTTGCCGAAAATTGTTTTCTTCTTTTTTCGTTTGACGACCATCAGACTGAATGCCACAACACAAGCGCCGGGGAGAAGCATCATGGATAATAATTCTATTATGTTTGATATGACCGTTGGGTTTTCATACGGCGTTGTGGAATTGGCACCGTTGAAACCACCACCGTTTGTACCAACATGCTTAATGGATTCAAGCGAAGCGACAGGTCCAAGTGCGATATCTTGCATTTTTCCCTCAATAGTGTGAACCGTTTCATTTGAATGAAATGTTTGAGGTGAACCTTGGAACACCAATAGTAATGCCACAATAGTAGCGATTGGAATTAAGACACGAGTCGTTACACGTACAAGGTCTACAAAAAAATTGCCAAGAGTATCTGTATTTGCCACTAGACGACGACAGAAAGCCATACAGGCCGCATAGCCCGTTGCAGCCGATGTAAACATCATGAATGTGATGACAAGCATCTGTGCCAAATAACTTAAACCGGATTCACCGCTATAATGTTGTAAATTTGTATTCGTCATAAAGGAAATAATCGTATTAAATGATAGAGTTTCTTCCATGTTACCGATGCCATTCGGGTTCAAAAACAACGACGATTGAATGCGTAATATAATATAGCCTACAAACACCATAACCGCATTTGAAAGAATCAATGCTGACACATATTGTTTTCCAGTCATATTGTTATTCTTAATGCCACTAATTTTATAGATGGCATGATCGATGCGGTTCATCACCGGATCCATCCATGTTTTTTGTTGCATTGTTACATGGTATAAATAATGACCCACTACAATGACAAGCGGTAAATAAATTCCAAGCACCAAAGCGATTTGCCACATATCCTTTACCTCCTACAGGCGTATTAATCGTTTTCTGAGTAGAGTAATGCATGACCCAAGTAACCAAAAACCAATACAATGATGATACCTAGCACAATCCACATACCCAATCCTCCTTAATTGTTTACTAGTTTATAACACCAGAATGTTAATCCATAAAGACTGGCAAAACTGATCATTAGCACGCCAATCATACATACATCCATCATGTGCCCCACCCTTTCTGCATAGTGATTAGACTCATTATAATGAGATTCGAATTAAAGTAGCGTTAGAGAAATGTGATTTGTATTAAGGTGATATTAAGGTGAAAATCTTTATGCCGCCTTAATGCGAATCAGAAGTATAATGAATTTGGGGGGTGTGAAGCAATGGAAGATAAGCGTCCAAGTTCAGAAGAGATTTTGGCGAAAATTAAACAATTAGAAAAAGGGGACGGGACTGGCAAATTAAAAATATTTCTAGGGTATGCGGCAGGAGTTGGCAAAACCTATGCAATGCTTAACACTGCCCATCAAGATCAAAAATTAGGCATAGATGTTGTCGTCGGTTATGTTGAGCCACATGCCCGGCCAGAAACAACCGCCTTACTAAATGGACTTGAAATAATACCGACTAAAAAAATTACTTATAAAGGAAAGACATTTGAAGAATTAGATATTGATGCGGTGCTTGAACGAAACCCTACGCTTGTGTTGATTGATGAATTGGCGCATACCAATGTACCATCAATGCGCCATCTAAAACGATTTGGTGATGTAGAAGAACTGCTTGCAAAAGGGATCGACGTATACACCACTGTTAATATCCAGCATATTGAAAGTCTTCATGATTTGGTGGAAGAGATTACGGGAATTCAAGTCCGTGAGCGTATACCAGATTATTTAATTGATAACGCAGCACAAATTAGACTCGTTGATGTTGAGCCGGAAGATCTCATCCAGCGTTTAAGAGAAGGGAAAATCTATCAATCTGAACAAGCAGAAAAAGCGATGGAGCATTTTTTTCAAAAGTCGAATTTAGTGGCACTTCGTGAAATAGCGTTACGTCGAACAGCAGATACCATTTACTATAAGCAGTCGCTCGAAAATGTTTCACTTTCCAACAATACACAGGTGGAAGAACATTTATTAGTTGGTATTAGTAGTTCACCTACAAATGCAAAAGTGATCCGAACTACTGCACGACTTGCTCAAGCGTTGCATGGAAAATTCACAGCATTATATGTACAAAAGTCAACAAATAAAGAGGATGAGGCGAATTCCGAGAGATTGAAACTGCACATCAAACTAACTGAGCAGCTTGGCGGTCATGTCGTAACCGTTCAGGAGGAAGATGTGGCAGTGGCACTCGCTAATTATGCACGAATAAGTGGAGTGACAAAGCTTGTTATCGGAAAAACTTCGACGAAAGCGCAATGGTGGAGGCCCAATTCCAAAATTAGTGATCGCCTCAGTAGTTATGTGCCCAATTTGCCTATGTATATTGTACCGGATAGAGAAAACGAGTCCCTACGTTTTCAAGGGATTGTACCGCAACTTAAGTTTGCTTGGATGGACTTGTTGAAAATGGTAATTATTTTTGGCATAGCTTCAGCCATTGGAATGATTTTCTTTACTTCAGGTGTAAGCGAAGCGAACATTATTACCATATATATTTTGGGTGTATTGGTGCTTGCCATGTGGTCGACGGGTTGGGTGATCAGCGTTATTAGTTCGTTGGTTGCGGTGCTGATCTTTAATTTTTTATTCACGGAACCGCGTTTTTCATTTGAAGCATACCACTGGGACTATCCCATGACGTTTTTAATTATGTTTATATCAGGGCTAATAACAAGTAGCTTGACTCGAAAAGTAAAAAAGCAAGCAGTCGAAGCTGTCCGCAAGTCCTACCGGATGGAAGTGCTGTTTGAAACCAATCGTAAATTGCAGCATGCAAGATCACTTGAAGAAATCATTTCAGAAGGCATGACGCAAATTGTTAAGCTTGTTGAAAAACCAGCAGTATTTTTCGATATGACGAACCAATTAATAAAAAATAAAATGTTTTTCAAGACCCATGTGATGACCGCTGCGGAAAATAATGCGAATGAAGCACTGTTTGATAATGTGAACGAACGAGGGGTCGTGGCGTGGGTCGCAAATAATAAGCAAGCGGCTGGTGTCACGACGGATACGTTTCCTGAAGCAAACGCGTATTATATACCGATTATTTACGGCATGAACGTGGAAGGTGTCGTCGGAATTATGCTGACAAGGGAATCTCCACTTCCTTCATTCGAACGACATATTCTAGATGCAATCATCAATGAATTTTCGTTTGCACTTGATAAATATTATTTGCAAAAAACGAATGAAGAAGTAGTCCGAGAGGCGGAACTAGAGCAAATGCGTGCCACCTTTTTGCGGTCGATTTCGCATGATTTACGAACACCGTTGACGAGTATTTCTGGAAACTCAGATATTTTACTATTGAGTGGGGAACAGATTGATGACACACAAAAAAATCAGCTATATCACGATATTAATAGTAACTCGAAGTGGCTTTTGCAAATGGTCGAGAATTTACTAGCTGTCTCAAGATTAGATGGCGGGGAACTGTCTATTGAAATGCAACCGGAGCTTGTTGAAGATATTTTGCAGGAAGCACTTTCGCATGTGATGCACAACGAAAATACACATCGCATTCATTGTCATGTCGAATCAGAGTTGTTATTTGCGATGATGGATGCCCGGCTTATTATCCAAGTCATCATTAATATCGTCAATAATGCATTGACCTATACACCTGCAGGAAGTGAGATTTCCGTGATTGCACAAGAAGTGGGGGATCACGTCCAAATACGTATCTTGGATAATGGTCCTGGGATTAGTGATTCTTTAAAAGCGCGGTTATTTGAACCATTTACTACAGGTAAAATCTACCGAAGTGACAGTCGGCGTGGTCTTGGACTCGGTCTATCCCTATGCCAAGCCATCGTAAAAGTACATGAAAGTGAACTCACAGTGGAAGATAATGTGCCAACGGGTGCGATTTTTAGTTTTACACTTAAAAAAGGAGATGTCCAAGTCAATGACTAACCGAATTTTAGTAGTAGAAGATGATTTGGCAATCGGAAACTTAATCAAAATGGCTTTGAGTACGCAACATTATGAATATGCGATTGCATTAGACGGTAAATCCGCATTACAAGAAGTAATATCGATGCAACCGGACGTAGTTATTTTAGACCTTGGTCTCCCAGATATGGATGGTATCGATGTTATCCGAAAAATCCGGAGCTGGTCGCAAATACCAATTATCATCGTGAGTGCGCGTGATGAGGAACGTGATAAAATAAATGCCCTCGATGCTGGAGCTGATGATTATGTAACAAAGCCTTTCAGTGTGGATGAACTATTGGCCCGAGTTCGTGTGGCGTTTAGAAGAATTTCAGGTTACCACCAGATTGGGAAAGAACAGTCTGAATTTATAAACGGTAACTTACGCATCGATTATTTGGCAAACACGGTATTTATGAATGACGTAGAAATACATCTAACGCCAATTGAATATAAGTTGTTAGTGGTGTTATCAAAACATGTTGGCAAAGTTCTGACACATAACTTTCTTTTGAAGGAAGTATGGCAACATGTATCACAATCAGACGTACCGAGTTTACGGGTATTTATGGCAACCTTGCGCAAAAAAATAGAGGATAATCCAGCGAAACCGAGATATATTCAGACACATATACGCGTTGGCTATCGAATGTTACGGTATGATGACGAATAAAAGGCGATCGTAAGGGAATTCTAATGTGATTAAACCAATGTATAATCTACTAACGCTATATAATTATTTCAAAGACTCAAAGTGGTGTCCTATTTCAAATTCTGTCTAAATTTTGTTACATGTTGTTTCTACGACAGCATGATCGTATGAATAATCTATCATGCTAAAATAAGTCGCTAAAAAACAGTCTAGTTTAGTGTGGACATATTTAGAAGGGGAGATGACTACTTGTTTAGATAAGGATAGCCAATTTAAAAAATTGGGAGAAGTCTGTAATATTCCTGTCTATACAAACTTTAGCACGTAATCATACCTTATTGACGTAGAGGCTTCTACAAAAACACTTTAAGGAGAGATATCTATGTCTAACAATAAAGGTTATGGTTGCGGTTACGGTTATGGCTTTGCATTAATCGTCGTGCTATTTATTTTATTAATTATTGTCGGAGTATCTTATTGTTGTTAAATTATTCAAGAGAGGAGAGCTACCCTGTAAGTTGGGTAGCTCTTTTTATTGATCAGCGTATTCATAATCTCCAGGAGGTTGTTTCAACTGGAATGTTATGGGCTGTATATATATAGGCTCAAATGTTATAGTTAGGTGAAGGAAGAGTATGCCGTTTGAAGATTATTTTAATAGGGGGATTTATGATTTATTTAAATGCATTTACATTTCCGAATGAGGATATGGAATTTGACTTTTTCTTAGAAGTAAAGAGGACGTGCTATGATTCGTTTTATCCATTTAAGGTATTATCTAGACGTGGTTTTGATAAAATGGTATGTGAGCCAGTTACGATTTTATATGGAGGAAACGGTTCAGGAAAATCTACAGCATTAAATGTGATAGCAGAAAAAACGGGAGTCAAACGTGATTCCATCTATAACAAATCAAGTTTTTACCCAGATTATGTGAAAATGTGTGGGATGCAGCTAGGGACGGATATTCCCGAGAATAGCAGAATTATTACAAGTGATGATGTATTTGATTATATGTTGAATATCCGAAACCTTAATGAGGGGATTGACCAGAAACGGGAGAAACTTTTTGAGGAATATTTAGATGCGAAATATTCTAAATTTCAACTGAAGTCCATTGAAGACTACGAACAACTGAAAAAAGTAAATACAGCCAGAAGAAAAACACAATCACGTTTTGTGAGAAGTGAACTAATGGATAATGTAAGGGAATATTCAAATGGGGAAAGTGCATTCTCCTATTTCACTGAAAAAATTGGTGAAAATGGGCTTTATATATTGGATGAGCCGGAAAACAGTCTTTCTCCACAACGTCAGATAGAATTAATGAAATTTATTGAGGACTCTGCGCGTTTTTTCGGCTGTCAGTTTATTATATCAACACATTCCCCATTTCTGCTTTCGATGCGTGGAGCCAAAATATATGACCTCGATGAAAAACCTGTTAGGACGAAGCGGTGGACAGAGTTGGAAAATGTGCGTACATATTATGAGTTTTTTAAAAGAAATGAAGAACAGTTTTGATGTGATTTGGACGGAAATAAAGTAAAATACAAAATGTAGTATTTTAATGGGAAAAATAAATGGTAATAAGGACTCTAATCCTTTCTAATGGGCGATAGCAGAAAGTGTCGTAGTTTATTTTTGATGTTAAGCGTTCAAGAAGGGGAATAGTCTTTCTAATTCCAACTAAAGAGGTGTGATGATGTCAAAAAGTAATAACTCACCATTTAAAATGGTAGTAATGATCACTTTAATCGTGGTTGCTTTATTTGTAGCATTGGTAATTCTCAACAATAGAAATTCTGATTCGAATCATGATACAACCTTCGATCAACAGCCACCAATAGAGGGACAACCTATGCAAGGTAATTCCGATGCTCCAGTAACTGTTGTTGAGTTTGGTGATTTTAAATGTCCTTCCTGTAAAATTTGGGGAGAAACTATTTATCCAAAATTAATCAGTGATTATGTAGATACTGGAAAAGTGAAGTTTTCCTATATAAATGTATTATTTCACGGTGAGGAATCCAAATTAGGATCTTTAGCGGCAGAGTCAGTATATAAAGAAAGTCCAAATAGCTATTGGAAATTTCATAAAGAACTATTTAATGCGCAACCGAATGAAAATCACGATGGATTATGGATAACAAATGAGAAAATTTTAGAAATAGCCAAAACGATTCCTGGCATTGATACACAACAGCTACAAAAGGATTTAGAGAATGAGTCTGGTTTAGCGGAAGTCAATAAAGATGCGAAATTGGTGGAAGAGTTTAAAATACAATTTACACCAAGTATTATGGTAAACGGTACGATGCTTGAAGATCCGTTTGATTATGATCAAATGAAAAGTCTTATAGAAAAAGAATTGGAAGGTAATTAAGTATGGTGAATATAAGACAATATTCCCTATATTTTGCTTGGATCGTTTCAGTTGTCGCTACCCTAGGAAGTCTTTATTTTAGTGAAATCCGTGGATTTATACCTTGTGAATTATGTTGGTATCAACGTATTTTGATGTACCCGTTAGCTTTAATACTGGGAATAGGGACATTTCAAAATGACCAAACTGTCAAAAAGTTCGTCTTACCAATGGCGATGATTGGTTGGTGCATATCACTTTTCCACTACCTTGAACAAAAAGTACCAGGATTTGCGGAAATTAAGCCTTGTGTCAATGGTGTCCCTTGTAATACTGAATATATTAACTGGCTTGGATTTATTACAATCCCATTTTTAGCATTGATTGCCTTTTCGATTATTATCGTATTCATGCTTTTTACAAAACCCTCTCAGAAGTGAAAAAGATGAAGGGAACAGTTATTTAAATATCGATCGTAAATCTAGCTTATTCTACTCATCATGCGACACCGCGAATAATCTTGTTTCCCATGTATATTTCAAAAGTAACCCTTTTTTCTAAGATATTAGAAAAGGGTTACTTTTTTTAAGTTTTCTGCTTTATAGACATCTAGGTCCCCTCATTCGAATTCAACGTTTTTAAAGAATAGTAAAAAAGTCTTTTGGAAAATGAAGCTCTCAAGCCCCAATAAATTAATTATTTAATTTTCGACAAAACGGAGGTGTTACAGGAAAGAGGAATTTAAGGTGTTAATCCCCCCCAGTTAACGTTTAATTTAACTGGGGGACTAACACCTTTTTCAAAAGTAAAAAATTAAATATTATAATTTTCAGATTTACGTACGGATATGTAATCGACTTTTTTGATGGGCGAACCCATTTAGCAATGGTCCCGAAAACAGAGACTTTTATATCATCATTCTATTTTATTTATCAACTATAAAATTTTGACTCTTTTTTTATGATTTCCTATGATGTCTTTTTTGTTAGGTTTCCTATATTATAGTGGGGTAGCTGTTAACTGCTTTAAACTAGGTATGCTGTCTTCCACAATAAATGATGCACGTGTACTGATTGGTGCACCAGGTTTGGATACATAAGGAACGACTCTAAAATCTGTTTGCCATGTATCCTGAGTCAGTTTGCAGCGTACATAACCGCGATAATTATTGTAAAATTTAATATGTGGATTTTCTTGTAAATACTGTGCTGTGTCTTTTTTTACATCAGACCCATCTCCATTAGAAGTAATAGAAGTGCCCACAAATTCCACCGCTACATTTTGAGAATTAGCGTCATGGAAGTCCACTTTAATTTCATTAGCCCAGTTGGTATGAACATCTCCAGTGATGACAATGGTATTCTTAATGTCTTTTTCCGCTAAAAAGTCAACAATCCGTTGGCGTGCTGCAGGATAACCATCCCAGGCATCCATACTCACATATTCCCCTTCAGGATCAAAGTCACCATCACGGTGAGCGAAAAAGACTTGTTGCGCTAATACTTTCCATTTAGCCTGTGACGTAGCTAATCCATCTAACAACCAACGCTCTTGTTCCTCACCTAGAAGGGTGCGGGTAGGGTTCTCTGATTCTGGTGTTGGAACTTTCCATCCATCCCCGTTTGCTTGGTCATCCCGATATTGACGTGTGTCCAAAACATTAAAATCTACTAAATTACCAAATGTTAGACGACGATACAGCTGTATATTACTTTTATTTGGTAAGGAAGTACGGCGAAGTGGCATATGTTCATAATAAGCTTGGTAAGCAACGCTTCTTCGTGTTAAGAAGTCTTTTTTGGATTGTTTATCTGGATCCTGTGGGATATCCCCTGCATAGTTATTATCCACTTCATGATCATCAAAAGTCACGATCCATGGGAAATTGGCATGGGCAGCTTGGAGATCACTATCTAGTTTATATAAAGCATAACGGTTTCGATAATCTTCAATCGTATAGATTTCTGGGGTATCCACATTTGTTGATCGAATGGTTGAACTATGCTTTCCTTCATAAATATAGTCTCCAAGGTGAACGACTAAATCCAGATCATCCTTGGCTAAATGCTGATAAGCGGTGTAAAAACCAACTGGCCAGTTTTGACAGGAAACAAAGGCAAAGTTTAAATGGTCGACTGAGCTATTATAGGCAGGGGATGTTCTGGTTCTTCCCACAGGACTGATTTCAGATCTTGCTTTAAATCGGTAATAATACCAAGTTGAAGGTTCTAATCCGTCTACTTCGACATGGACAGAATGGGCAAGCTGTGGTTTAGAAAGTTCGGTCCCTCTTTTTACAACATTTTTAAAATTAGAGTCTAGGGAAACTTCCCATTGGACTGGGAAAGGATGGTTGTCCATTCCACCTCCATTTAATGGATCTGGTGCAAGTCTTGTCCATAAAACAACCCCATCAGGCAATGGATCACCAGAGGCGACTCCCAATGTAAATGGATAAGCAAATTTCTTAGAGTTTTTGTTCTTAGCTGCAGCTACATAGTTTACTGGCAATGAGCCCACAAGCGTAGCACCAAGAGCAATCCCCAACCCTTTTCCTGTATTCTTTAAAAAACTTCTACGATTGTCGTCGAATTCTTTCATATTCAATAACCATTCCTCTCGTTCGCCCAAGCACAAAGCTCAATGAATAAGTGTTACTTGGGTGATATTTTTATTTTTGTAGTGTCATAGGGTACCGCATTTTTAGTTTAGGTGAATACTATTTAGAAAATTTGAATTTATCGTAAAGGGTTAGTAAATGGCACAAAAATGATAGGAAAGTCATGAAGCTATAAGGGACTATTTATTTAGCTGGAAACAGAAGGAATCAAAGGGGGAATATTAGTTGATTTTGACAGATTATATGAAATAGATTCAATTATGAGCCTCTAGGACTAAAATGTTCTAGAGGCTTTGGCATAAATAATGCAAATAAAATATCCCAATATTCTTTAGACTGTTATATAATAGAATTGAAAATTTTGTCGAGTTAAGTAAAGATTAAATTCATAGGTATGGCAATATTCCGAAAAATTTGTGAAATAAATGTGGAATTATTCGTGTCTACTACAATAGCACAGGAGGAGGTACTGACGGTAAACAAGAGCTTATCCTTTAGAGGAGGCAGAATTGAGGCTTTTATTTTTCATGTTTAATAGGATTTTGTGAAGGTTTTTTCGTATTTTACCAACTGACGACTATCATAAGCATATAATAGTAGATATTTAAATCAGGGATTAATTATGATACACTATGATTAGACAATAATTGACACAGAAAAGGTGTGTAATCAGGTCGCGCCTGGCTTGTTTGTGACGCCTAAGAAGGAGCGCCTGCATCCTTTCTGCAGATCTTAAGATAAAAGGAAGGTTAAAATGAGTAGCATACAAACTAAAACAGACGTTATCTTAATTGGTGCCGGTATTATGAGTGCGACTTTAGGTACACTTCTGAAAGAGTTAGCACCGGACTGGGAAATTAAAGTGTTTGAGAAGCTTGACAAAGCAGGAGAGGAAAGCTCTAACGAATGGAACAATGCAGGAACAGGACATTCTGCATTATGCGAATTGAACTACACTCCTGAAAAACCAGATGGCTCCATCAATATTACTAAAGCTATTAATGTCAACGAACAATTTCAAGTTTCAAGACAATTTTGGTCTTATCTTGTAAACCGCAAGCTAATTAATAATCCACAAGAGTTTATTATGCCATTGCCCCATATGAGCTTAGTGCACGGTGAACAAAATGTAAAATTCCTAAAAAAACGTTTTGAAGCGCTTTCAAAAATCCCTTTGTTCAAAGGAATGGAGTTTTCTGATGACCCTGAAAAATTGAAAGAATGGATTCCGCTTATTATGAATGGACGTACTTCGAATGAACCTACGGCGGCAACCAAAATTGAATCTGGAACTGACGTTAACTTTGGAGCATTAACACGTATTTTGTTTGACCATTTGAAGAATAAAAACGTCGAAGTCAATTATGGACATAAAGTGACTGGTGTTAAACGTACTAGTGATGGTTCATGGGAATTAAAAGTGCGTAACGCTAGTGGTAACGTTGAAAGCCATATTGCAAAATTTCTCTTTATCGGTGGTGGTGGAGGAAGTTTACCATTACTACAAAAGACTGGTATTCCTGAAAGTAAACGTATCGGAGGTTTCCCGGTAAGCGGACTATTCTTAGTATGTAATAATCCAGAGGTTGTAGCACAACATCATGCGAAAGTATACGGAAAAGCTGCAGTTGGTGCTCCTCCAATGTCTGTGCCACATCTTGATACAAGATTTATTGACAACAAAAAATCATTACTATTTGGACCATTTGCAGGCTTTTCACCAAAATTCTTAAAATCTGGTTCAAATATGGATTTAATATGTTCTGTAAAGCCTAATAATGTCTTCACTATGTTAGCGGCAGGTGCAAAAAACATGCCTTTAACAAAATATTTGATCCAGCAACTTATGTTATCTAAAGAACAACGTATCGAAGAGTTAAAAGCATTTGTTCCGAACGCTAAAAGCGAAGATTGGGAGATTGTTGTAGCGGGTCAACGTGTTCAGGTTATCAAAGATACTGAAGCTGGAGGAAAAGGAACACTTCAATTTGGTACTGAAGTTGTTAGTTCTGCTGATGGATCGGTTGCTGCATTACTTGGTGCTTCACCAGGTGCTTCTACAGCTGTTCACGTTATGCTTCAAGTAATCAATAAATGTTTCCCAGAACAATTAAAAGAATGGGAACCAAAAATCAAAGAGATGATTCCTTCTTATGGGATGAAATTAGTAGAAAATCCAGAACTGTTCAACGAAATACAAGCTTCGACATCAAAAGCACTTCAACTAAACGACGGTATGCCGTCACAATTAGAAGGCCAAGGTGTATCATAAGTAGGTTGGGAAACACGGGGGAGAATTTTCCTCGTGTTTCTTTTTTACCATTGTGAAAAGAATATAAAAGCCTGGGGATAGTCCTTATTAGTTCGATATTCGAAGTGATGAATTAGAATGGCTTATTAACTTCTGTGTATTAATAATTCGATATTCAATGAAAAATTCCTGCTCCTCGTGTTTGCCAATTTCCAAAAAAAATTTGTGGCAAACGAGGGTGATTCGTGCGTTGCCCTATTTTAAAATTTGCTACGAATAATTGTAGGAATTAGGTTTAGATAGTGGAAATAAATTTTGAACCTCAAACTTGCTTTTTCTCCAATTAAGCGATACTCATTCCCTTTCCTTTTTCAAATGACAGGTATTAGAAAAAAGTTTTAAAAAAAACAAACCCAATCATACATTGATCTGCAAGTGGGTTTGTTTACTCTTAGACGTATTAAATAGATTCGCGAAATTCTTAGGCCTAGATTAATTAAATGCTTTTGAAAATAAGTTTTTAAGGATTCATAATGACTTCTTTTCCTTCTTTACGCATTTTTGCATATTCAGCTGTAGCGGTATAAAGTACGTCTGATGATGAATTAAGTGCAGTTTCACAAGAGTCCTGTAACACACCGATGATGAAGCCGACACCAACGACTTGCATTGCAATATCATCTGGGATTCCAAATAAGCTACTTGCTAAAGGAATGAGTAGGAGAGATCCCCCGGCAACACCTGAAGTACCTGCGGCTGATACAGCTGATACGACACTAAGAATAAGTGCAGTGCCAATATCTACTTGAATGTTAAGTGTGTTAACGGCTGCAAGGGTTAAGACAGAAATCGTAACAGCTGCACCGGCCATATTGATCGTCGCACCTAATGGGATCGATACTGAATACGTATTCTTATCTAATTTTAAATTTTCACATAATCTCATATTTACTGGTATATTGGCAGCTGAGCTTCGAGTAAAGAATGCTGTGATCGCGCTGTCCTTAATACATCTAAAAACAAGTGGATACGGATTTTTACGAATATTTATGAATACGATCAGTGGATTAATCACAAAGGCGATAAAAATCATGCATCCTAGTAGAACCATAAGTAATTTTCCATAGTCAACCAAGGCAGAGAGTCCATTTGAAACAATTGCTTCAAAAACGAGCCCCATGATGCCTATTGGAGCTAAATTTATAACCCATTTCACTAATAAAGATACGGCATTTGAAAAGTTACCCAGCATCGTTTTGGTGGTTTCAGCAGCATTTCTTAATGCAACACCCAGAACTATTGCCCAGGTTAGAATACCGATGTAGTTAGCATTCATTAGAGCATTGATCGGGTTGTCAACAATGTTAAATAGTAATGTCTGAAGTACTTCTAAAATTCCACTCGGAGGAGTCACGTCTTTGGCACCTGGTACAAGTGATATGGTAACAGGAAATAAAAAGCTGGCAATGACTGCGACAAGTCCTGCTAGGAAGGTGCTTATAGCATATAAGGCAATAATAGATTTCATATTTGTTTTATGACCACTCCGATGTTTGGCAACAGCATACATAACTAAGAATAAGACTAAGACTGGTGCGATGGCCTTTAATGCACCTACAAATAGAGAACCGAAAATCGTGACCCAGTTGGTGTATTCAGGAATCGTTACAGCCAAAATAACACCAAGAATAATCCCCACAATTATTCGTTTTACTAGGCTTATTTGGTTCCACCGCAGAATTAAACTTTTCATTTATAAAACCATTCCTTTCTCTTTACTTAAAAAATAGTGTAACCAGAATTCAACGGAAAAGGTATGTGGCAACTAATTTGCTTGAAAGAGACCATTTGTCTCGCTTCCAGAAAAATTCATGTTGATACCTAAAACCGGACAAGGGAATGGGGATTGTTGCCGCTTAGCAACCAACCTCCCCCTGTTACTAGTATAGAGGTCTAACAACTTTATATGGTAGTACTTACACTCATTAGGTTCGATTTAACATCATACACTATAGATTCATTTCAAATAGCAAAGATGCTTAAACTAATGAAATCCATTAGTTAATTTTAGCACGATTTTTATCAATTGCGGAATAAATTATGATGTAAGCATTGGGACGGTTCTGTTATCCACCATATATAGACAGTTATGGAAATGGTAGTGTGTTTGCATATTCTATCTATTTTCCTGACCTGCTATAAAGAAATGAGGGGATTTTTAGAACTAAATAATCGGTATAATACGAAAAGGGCTGTCCAACTTACAGGACAGCCCCTTTCGTATTGATCAATTTATGACCAATAGCTTCCGACAATAACCAATAAAATAAATAGTACGACGATTAATGTGAATCCGTACCCAGAACCAGCTTGATTACCCAAAGTCCTCTCCCTCCTTTAAATGTTTTGTTAGAAGCTTCTAAGTTAATACCATATGATGGCGAGTAAAAGTTGTATAGACAAGTATATTCCGCAATTCCTCTAAATTTGAAGTACATAGTGAGCGAACTATTTCATTAGACCTAGTATAAAATGGATTGCTTTAGCAAATTCAATGAGGGTGTTTACTTCCTAATTATTAAGAAAGGCAACATTCCTCTGACTAGGGATGACGTTCTTTGTAAAAGGATATAGTATATATCGACCCTAAGATATGATTATTGATTCAATCTTTATGAAAGCAATTTATTATTATATAATCTATGTTTATAGGCGATTAGGAAATTTAATTTTTTATTTCTTTTGCTAATAAAGCAAATGAACCCAATCAATACTAATCACAAAAAGCAAAGGAGAATGACTTGATGATTAATAAAATAGGGAAAATTACGGTATATGTAGAGAATCAAGAAGAGGCAAAAGATTTTTGGATCAATAAAATCGGTTTTGTTTTAAAATTTGAGCAACCTATGGGACCCGATATGACTTGGATTGAAGTGGGGCCGAGCGAAGATGAGTTCACTACCTTAGTCCTTTATTCAAAGTCTGCAATGGAACAACATCAACCCTCTAAGGTGGCGCATCCATCTATTCTTTTCAGCACAACTGATATAGATGCTGCTTATGAGAAAATGAAACAGAATGATGTAGAGGTTGGGGAAATGTTAAGAATGCCATATGGAACGATGTATACATTTAAAGATCCAGATGGAAATGAATATTTATTAAGGGAAGATAATTAAGCGATTGGAAAAACGGGGACGTTTTTCCAATGACTTTTCATATTTAAGGAATTTTTAAATGACTAAATGACATTAGTTTTCAACGGATGTTACTTTCAGACACGCTACCTTTGAACAACGGGGGACCGTGTCTTTTTATATATTATTATGACTTAATTCCTGTTTAAAGGAGCGATTAATCAATAATTTGTTGAAATAGCTCGTTTAACTAGTATAATTATAATAGTTCTATTTTCCTATCGCATAAAATCTATAGACTAATATCGGTCTTTAAAAATATACTGTACTTAAAATAGAGGGGTATCTATGTGGATCTTATTTTTTTTCTTAGGTTTAATGACAGGAATATCAATCTGGGCGATTTATGCTAACTTTATAAAAAGCAGATGGAATACAAAGCTAGAGGAAATAATCTATCGGTTGGTTGAAGAATCAAAGGATGTTATTTATCACTATGAAGTTAGACCGGAATGTAAATTTACATATATTAGTCCATCCTTAGAAAAGTTCCTAGGAAAAGGAGTAATAAAAGAATCACTGGAAAATTCAGACACACCCTTAAAAAGGATTCATCCAGATGACTATAGAAACTTGAGTAAAAAAGTAAGAGGGGAACTTGATTTTAGTCATCCTATTATCCAGAGATGGAAAGATAATGAAGGGATCTATAGGTGGTTTGAGGAATATGCTACCCCTATTTATAGAAATGGACAATTTGTTGCTGTTCAAGGAATTATCAGGAATATAGATGAAAAAGTAAAGTTACAAAAAGAACTGGAATATAGAATTTATCATGATGCGTTAACAGGAATTTATAATAGAGAGTATTTTGAATTAATTAGTGCCAAATTTAATGAACAAACGAATTCATCAGTAGCGATCATATTGTGTGATTTAGATGAACTAAAATACACCAATGATCATTTTGGACATAAGAAAGGGGACGAATTGATTATAGCTGCAGCTGGGCTACTTAATAAATTTAACTGTAAAGAGGTTAGTGTCTCAAGAATAGGTGGAGATGAGTTTGTGTTATTAGCAACAGGAAAAGCTGAAAAAGAGATTGATCAATTGGTAAATGGTATTGTAAAAGAGATGGATGAATATAGCAATCAAAATAACAATCTAATGATCAAAATGTCTGTTGGGTTTGCCTATTCCCCAACATCAATTGGACTTTTGCCTAAGTTGTTTGCACAAGCTGATCAGAACATGTATAAGAATAAAGCAAGTAGAAAGGAAATGAATTAAAAAAGCATTGTTTAAGTTTTTCGATTGAAAACAAAACGTAAAAATTGAATTGATATCCTAATTGGAAAGGAAGAAGCAAAGCCACTTCCACCCTTGTTTACCTTTTTATTTTATCCTAATAGGAGGGAGGGGTTATGCCGTCTTCCTGATTTCCGAGTGTTTTCTAAAATGTTGCTAGCTTCCCATAATTAGAAACTAGCAGCATTTGGTTTATTCCTTCACAAACACTTCAATTGGCTCCGCTACTACATTCCATTCCGTATTCAACATAGTAAATGTATGTTTCACAAATACTTGAGCTTTACCCGGCTTTAATGCTTCAATGGTGTTGCCATTTATCTTTACAACACCAGAATTTTGAACGGTGAACAGTTCGGTTTGAATGTTTTCCTTCTTATCTACTCGATAATCTACAAATGCTTTTGCTCGTATTACAGATGTTTTTCCTACTTTTAAGTTGACCTTTTTGATCGGTGTTTCAAGATTAATAGGCGAATGGGTTAACCATTGTGTATAATCTGTAATTGGGCCGATTAGTCCTTGTTGCAATTTATCGCTAAACGCTTCTTCATTTCTAAAGGTCCAATGCATATTCAACATTCCTCGCTGACGCATATAAGTGTTAAATTCTTCATATACACTGCTATAGCTTGCATTCAGTGTGACATTTTGGCTTGTTCCATAATCAAGCATTTTTTTAGCACTTTTTAATTTACCATCAACAGTTGGAGGGGTATCTGCAGAGAATAAGTATCCAACTGGTAGTTCAGGTTTTAATTTGTTTAATTTTGTCATGCTACCTAAATCAAAGCTTTGAAGGACCACTTGTTTTTCCATATTCTCTTCTTCGATTTCTTTAATGACTTGCTCCTCAATTCCTGTATCTTTCAACTCAATAAGTAAAACGACGTCTTTTTCTTTAAACTCTTGTAAAAACTCCTTGAAGGTTGGGACTTTTTCTCCTTTGAATTGTGGACCAAATTTTATTCCTGCATCCAGCGAGCGAATTTCTTCCAGTGTTAAATCACTTACTTGGCCTGTTCCATCTGTCGTACGATTTACTGTATGATCATGCATAATCACGATATGGCCATCCTTTGTGATTTGTAAGTCTGTCTCAATCAAATCTGCACCAAGTTCATATGCTAAGCGATATCCAGCCATTGTATTTTCTGGAGCTAATGAAGGAACTCCACGATGAGCTGCTACAATCGGTCTTTGAATAATTGTATTTTCCGGATATACTTTAAGAGCTTGTGATGAATATTCTGGAGCATCTGAAATGATCCCGTCTACACCGAGATGAATCATTTCATGGGCGGAATTCTCAGAATTTGCACCAATCCCCCATACTGAAATAGTCCGACTATGCAAATAATGAATGATGTCCTGTGTTAAGATTTTTTGTGGAATAATCGCGACTTTCCCACCATGTTTATGAATGTCTTCAGCAAACTTCGCTAAGTCATTTTTATTCAGGGAGTTTTTCGTGTATAATAGCCCACCGCGTGCAGTTGGGTATTTTGTTCTTAATTCTTTTAAAATGGAAGGATTGCTTGATACGAAATGAACATCATTTGTTTGACTTTTATTTAATTGTTTAAGAATATCTTCCGCTATACCCGCTTGTTCGACCTTCAAGATTGGGATTTTTCTATTTTTCATTGACTTTAATACGTCACTTAATAATTCATTATCGGTCATTAGCTGTCCTTTTTCATTTTTTTGAACTGGTAGTAGGATAGATGAGACTTGTTCTGTCGTATTTTTGTCAGAATGACCAGCTATTAATGTTGGTGGATTGATTATATTGGTTTCAGGTTCTGCTGGGATAAACGCACTGCCTTTGTCTATAGGAGGAAGCTCCCCTGTAGTTGTCGTCACTTTTACATTGTCAAATTGGACATTAGTCCCATTTGCTTGGAACCCAACATCGCCTTTCATCCATTGATTGGCAAGATCTGTATCAATTACTAATTTGTCATTGATAAACTGTTGTACACGATTTTTACTCACGACCACTTTCATCTTGTATGTTTTATTATATTCAAATTTTTCATGGTAAAAATTAGTTTCAGGTACAACCCATTTGTTATTTTCATTTCTTATCGCAAATTCAATGCCATTCAGAGCGGTTGTCCCTCTGCGAACTGCGAACTGATAATAAGGGTAGTTGTCAGATTGGACTCGGTACATAAGGGAAGCCCAACGCGTATCTTCAACGGCCGACAAAAATGTCATATCGGCTTCAAATACATAATCTTGAGGATGATCCCCAAGCGGAATCACGACTCTAGCAGGTTTGGAAGATGAAAGAGACGAGAGTACCAATTTCCCATCCTTCGTTTCTGCCGTACCTTCGATTAATTTCCAACCAGCAGGAAGTTGCCCATTTGCCGTCTGATCGAAATTTTCGTTCACCAATGTGCTTCCAGATTGATTGGCATAGGCTATTGAATCTAAACTAAATAGGGAAGGTACCGTACTAAAAGCAATAGTAGATGCGATTAACACTCCCGCCATCGATTTTTTTCCTAACATTTCACGCCCAACTCCTTCTGATTTATATAAATAAGTTCGTTCATCTAGATTTTAGCAATGTAGGATGATTTTGACTGTTAAGATTTGGAGTGCAGGACAAAAGTATTGGAATGTAGGAGAAATAACCTAAAAAAAGTGAGTTTATTGTCAATTTTTTTGAAATGATGTTCAGTTGAGGACTAAGGAAATAGTGCGGTTAACTTAAAAAAGTCAGTTTGAAATGGTATCTTAACAGTAAGTTAATAGAATTCGACAAAAATATTACATTTTCACTGTGATGAATGGTAGATATACAGTAATCAGGAAAAAGGGGGAGTGCAAATGTGATGGGAAGTAGCGCAAAAAAATAGGGGAAATAAACATAAAATCAGGGAAATATGCAAATACCCCCGAAACTAGTGCAAATCATCATGGGAAATACGCAAAATACTTGGGAAATGATCAAATCCGGGAAGCTGCGAAACGCGTCAGGAAAAAACAAGACGATCAGAGATGAAGTGCCAATAAATAGTTATCATAATATTAGTTTTTTACTAAATAAAAAGGAGAGATACGCATGGATCTTCAATTAAAAGGAAAGAACATTTTGATTACCGGTGGTTCTAAAGGAATTGGAAAGGCAATTGCTCGCGCCTTTCTTTCGGAAGGAGCGAATGTTTCAATCGCGGCTCGCAACAATGATTTTTTAATGAAGGCGAAAGAAGAGTTAGGTAGGGATGTTTCGACTTTTCAAGCGGATGTCACAAACGCTAGTGACCGATTAAAGTTGATTGAAACGTTTATTAAAGAAAAAGGAACAATAGATGTTCTAGTTAATAATGCAGGCGGAAGTAATGGGGGAAAAGCGGCAGAAACAGAGATGAAGTTATTTTATGAGGCATTAGAGCTAAATTACGTTTCTGCTGTTCATTTAAGTAAGTTGGCGGTGGAACATATGAAGAAAGCTCAAAGTGGAGCAATTATAAATATTACATCTATTTTTGGTAGAGAGAGCGGTGGCAAAGTGACATATAATAATGCCAAATCTGCTTTGATCAGTTTTACAAAATCTTTAGCAGATGAAGTTATTTCTTATGGAATCCGTGTGAACAGTATTGCTCCAGGAAGCATCCTTCATGACACGGGAAACTGGAAAAGAAGACTCGAGGAAAACCCTGAAAAAATCAAAGCATTTGTTGAAAATGAGATTCCAGCTGGACGATTTGGCACTCCCGAAGAAATTGCAAATGTTGCCGCTTTTCTTGCATCTGATAAAGCGTCATGGATTGTTGGAGCGAGTATAAATGTCGATGGGGGACAGTCAAGAATGAATTTTTAAATAAAAATCTCCATCTTAATTTGGGGATTAAAGGAACACCTATGTTAAAAAGTGAAACACACTTTTGATGATGGCCCAATTGTAATATGAATCGTTTGTACTTATAAAAAATGATTGAATTTATTCCTGTTTTTCTGAAACTTTCTATTTTCTAAATCGTAGTCATAATAAGAAAGTGTGTCGATGCTTCAAATTGTTGATGGATCAACATTTAAAGAGGGGGGAGTAAGTTGAAAAGGGTTTTATGGTTCGTAGGAAGTTTTACTCTTGTCTTTGTCATTGTACAAGTGCTATCCGGAGTGCTGCTCACGATGTTTTATACACCCAATATCCCTTTTGAAGGGGGCTCAACTTCCCATCTCAACTCGAATTTGGAAGCACGAGTATTATTTCTCCTTTGATAATCTCCTTATTTGCATTGGGAACTACTTTTTGTGTGACAAAGCGAATAAGTAAAAAGAGGATGAAATAATAGGAGTTTGGATGAATATAAACGGGCGATTAGAAGATACTGGGGGAATGCAAATGGATCCAACTGAGATTGATAAAATGAGAGAAAAGCAAATTTATATAATGAATGGTTTGGTCATTTCATGTTTAACTATTTTTTTCTTAATCGTTCATTTTTTTAATGTGACGCAAGCCCGTTTCTTCTTCGTTCTTGGCGTTCTTTTATTAATTCAGGTCATTATTGGTTTTATAAAAAAGGATTCAACAAGGTCTCTGATTCCTATTTTGGAAAAGGTAGCGATTTACGAAAAGAAAAAAATGGGAAGTGAGTGGTACAAACAGCGCAAAGTGACGTATGTTTGGAATCTAATATTAAGTAGTTTAATGTTAATGCAATCATTCTGGAACCTCGGTTCGACTCATAATGTTTTTCAAATTAAGTTTATGTTCGTCTTCATCTTCACCATTGGAATGTTAACTTTGGTTAATATTAGTTTAATTATTCATATTCGAAAGGTCGATGGTTCCAATTCTGAATTGGAAATGAAAGGGTATACTTTTAAATCTAATATTGTGGCAGTTACGATAGGGGGGATCTTTGCATTAATAGTGATAGCTATGATGATTTTTAATTGATTTAAACGCAGATGCCTGACTTCTAATCAGCTATTATTAGGAGTCAGGCATCTTTTTTAGTTGTTTATATATTTTTCAAAAACTGAGCCGAAATCCTTTTCATGGTATTGTTCACGAGCGGATTTTAACCAAGAGAACCCGAATTCTGTTAATTGTTTATATTGATCTGCTATTTGTGCTTCTTCAATTTTGGAGTTTTGTAGAACCGCTACAGCTTTATCTAAACTTTGAGTCGCCATATTATACATAATACTATTCTCATGAATTTCTTCTGAGATATAAACCAATGCTTTGTATAGATCATTTAATTTATCCAATTGTCTTTTATCCACATCGATACTGTATGATTGATTTCCTAATGTAAATTTAATTTCTATATCCAAGTCGACGCGACCAGCTGTTTCAAGGAGAACATTTGAAATTTTATATTGTGTATATGGATAGCGCTTTAATATCCGTTTGGAGGAAACAGCATTTTCACCATCTACATGGATAAAGGCGATGTTAGTAAAGCAATATTCATCTGCTTTTGTCTTAATTAAAAAGTAAATTTTTTCATTATCCTCATGTCGAATATAATCATCCGCATCTGTTTTATCATAATCCTCAGGGCCAATGATTTTCCCAATATCCGATAATCCTAAAGCGTCAGAAGCAAATTTTTTTAACATCTGAAAAACGCCCCTTTCTTTTAGCAGCTAGTTTATTCTGAATAATTGTAACATTAAATCGAGTGAAATCTAGTCAGAATATATAATAAATAGAAAAGTAGTATTTTTTTCTATAAATTGATTTTCAAAAATAAAACGTAAGTCTCATTTTTATAGATACATGACTGATACTAATTCATTAGTAATTTTCTCAATTTGCTATTAGTTCCACTCTTTTGTTATCCACTTTTGGACCCTCTCCAGGGAATGAAACTGCTAATATTTACGGAAAAGGATTGAAGGAAACGCATCAAGCCTGATACTCCATAAAAATAGGTATGTAGATACAGGAAGGGATGATTAAGCGCCCTTATATCCTTTTCGAAGTATCTCTTGTACCCCATGGACGGTTACATATGCATCTGGGTCAATATCCTGAATAATCTTCTTTAATTGAACAATTTCCTGTTTGTTAATGACGATATATAATAATTCTTTGTTCGCTTTTGTATATCCGCCTTTTCCATCCAACACAGTAATGCCTCGTGCCATTCGATTGGTTATTTCATTTAATACTTCATTAGGATAGTTAGAGATAATAAAAACGGCTGTTCGTTCATTTGCACCTTCTACCACTACATCAATTACTTTAGCGCCAACATAGACGGAAATTAACGTGTACATCGCTTTTTCCTGGCCAATAATGAAAACAGAGCCTAGTATGACAATAATATCAATCACTAACATTCCTTTTCCGATACTCCATCCTATCAATTGATTCGCTAACCGTGCTAAAATGGCGGATCCACCTGATGTACCACCAGCTCGAAAAATAAGTCCAATCCCAATTCCAATAGTTAAACCTGCAAATAAAGCGGCTAATAATGTGTCACCGTTCAGTTCTTTGTTAAAATCCACTGTATAATGCAAAAAGATTGAGGAAAAAACAATCGAAATAATGGTATACCAAATTACACGTCTATCAAATAGTTTATAACCGATTGCTAATAAAGTGGCATTAATGACAAAGTTGACAATACCAGGTGACCATTCAAATAAATAATAGGTAACGATAGTAACACCTATCACACCACCTTCGGACAAACGGTTAGGAATGGCAAAGTAATTTACACCGATAGCAAAAATAAATGAACCAATAATGATGAGAAGCACATCTTTTGTTGTTCTATTCATCTGTTTTCACCCCCTTAAAAATGTTATTCCCTTCTATTGGTATTTCCCAATTGAATTATACAGAGGATGACAAATCGTAGCAAGCAGAATAATGAATGGGCAGGGAAGGAGGCAGGTCAAGTCACACCAAATATCAGAACCTAGCTTTTTATTCATTTATTCTTTTGTTAAGATAAAAAATAGTACATGTAGAAAGGATAGGGTTAAGAGATGACCAAACATACAGCTAAGGCAAAATTGATAGAATACTTTTATATTGTCTTTGGTTCGACCCTTGTCGGTTTATCCTATAATATCTTCCTTTTACCCGCTAGGCTTGCTGCTGGCGGTGTATCTGGTATTAGTACGATCCTTTATGACCTCTATAAGTTTAATCCGGCTTATGTTCAATGGTTGTTAAATATTCCGATTTTTATAGTTGGCTTCGTACTTCTAGGAAAAGATTTCAGTTTAAAGACATTAGTAGGGGTTATTTTTGTTCCGTTTACGATTTGGATTAGTGAGGATCTTCCTTTTCAGATCGATAATCCTTTATTAGCTGCTATATATGGAGGAATTGTTTTAGGAGTAGGGCTTGGAATTGTTTACCGCGGAAAAGGTTCTACGGGAGGATTAGCAACAGTAGGGCAAATTGTGAAAAAATATACGGGATTATCCAGTGGTTATTCACAGCTAATCGTTGATGGACTTGTGGTCGTATGGTCTGCTTTTGTGTTTAATTTGGAACTGGCATTATATGCTATGATGGCCATTTATGTAACAAGTAAGGTTATTGACTTTGTTCAACTGCAATCATCCTCATCTAAACTTGTGCTCATTATTACCGATCGGGAAGAACGGATACAAGCCATTATTAAAGATGAAATAGACCGAGGTCTTACAAAGGTTCGCTCGATTGGAGGTTTTTCAAATAAAGAAAAAACAATGATCCTATGTGTGGTTGAACAGCAAGAGGCGATTTATTTAAAAAAAGTACTACAAGAGGAGGAACCAACTTCCTTTGTAGTATTCCTCAATGCCTCTGAAATTTTAGGACGTGGATTCTCCATATCCAAATTTTATGATAAGGGAGGAATTCAGTGAAATACGAAATTGTTCTATTTGATGTAGATGATACGTTATTTGATTTTACTATCTCCGAAAAAAAAGCTTTGCATAAAGCTTTTTGTGAGTTTGATTTACCAACAGGACTATCAGATTATCACGGTAGCTATAACGAGATTAGTCAAGTTTTATGGCGTGATTTGGAACAGGGAAATATGACGATATTAGAGTTAGGAGTGGAAAGGTTTAGAAGATTATTTTGCCAATATGGGATGGAAATCGACGCGGAAAAATTTAATCATGTATATCTTGGATACTTAGGAAAGGAAGCGCCTCTTATTGAAGGAGCCGAGAAGTTATGTCAGCAGTTAAATCCTTTACGTCTAGCCGTTATTACAAACGGATTTAAGGAAATCCAGATATCGAGAATTGAGAGTTCACCGTTACGTAATACGTTTGAGTATATTTTTACTTCCGAAGAAGCTGGTTTCCAAAAGCCAGAAAAGGAGATTTTTGATTATGTTTTTTCTAAAATGCAGATTACAGATAAAAATAAAGTCTTGATTGTAGGCGATTCATTAACCTCCGATATTCAAGGAGGGATCCACTACGGTATCGACACATGTTGGTTTAATCGCTATTCTAAAGAAAATCATACAAGTAACCAGCCAACCTATGAAATTAGTGAGCTAGGAGACCTTGTTAAAATGATAGGATCATGAAGTGAATTTGTTGTTTTTTGTTTTTAATTATGGCATTTATTAACTTTGAAATATCGATTCTCGACCATTCACATCATACAACACGTAGTTAAATGGAAATTGTGGTATTACATAAGCCTGAATGACACCATTTCTTTCCTGGTTACATATGGATAAATGGATAGATTTTTCATGAGGAGGATGGTTTATGTACGGGGATTATTATTATAGCCAACCGGTCCCAATGTCTAGACAAAGAATAACGAAGCAGCAGGCTAAAGACATCGCCCTTAAAAATATCCCAGGCAGAGTTCTACATGTTGATATGGATTTGGAAAATGGCGTTCTCGTTTATGAAGTCTTCATATTGACAGCTAAAAATAGAATTTTTGAAGTGGAGATTCATGCAAAAACAGGACGTATTATTAAAATGGAAGAAGAAACAGATTTTGATTAGTTTTCACGTTTCATAAAAAAACCGACACCTGACCCGAGTAGAACAGGTGTCTTTTGCGTGTAGTGAAGAGGGAATTTAGCAGTTTTCAAATGGGTTCAAAACATGATTTCAGATATTTAATAAACCTTTTCGACGCAGGTGCAAGTGTTTTAAAAGAAGGGGCGGCAACACCAACTGTGCGGTAATGTTCCCGTTCTAAATTCAGAATCTTTACGTTAGCTGGTAGACGATATAATGCCATTTCAGGGAGAATGCTCATTCCCATTCCATGTTGAACCATGGAGAAGATCGCTTGGTCATCTTCCAATTCAAATTTGATATTAGGTGTCACGTTGTTTTCTTTTAAAATCCGTCTTAAATCATTATCGCTCCCTTTTTTCGCCATGATGAGTTGCTCCTGTTTAATATTTTCAAAACTAATGTAATCTTGTTGAGCGAGAGGATGATCCTCAGAAAGAAGACATAGCATTCTATCTTTTTTCAAGGGAATAACATCGAAGTGACGAGAAGTCGGTAGGGAAACGAAACCAAAATCAACATGACCATTTGAGATCCAATACTCAATTTCATCATAATCTCCTTCTTGTAATTTAATTTCAATGGAAGGATAATTTTCGCTAAAATGTTTCAAAACTTCAGGTAGCCATTGGACAGATACACTGGAAAAAGTCCCAATCCGAACGGTCCCGATTTCCAGACCATTGATATTCGCTATTTCTTGAAGCATTTCCTCGTTCCATCTTAAAATTTCACGTATATACCCCAATAAATATTCTCCATTACTAGTCAAACTAATCCCTGAACGTCCTCTAGTAAGGATTGAAAAACCCCATTCTGATTCCATACTCGCAATCGCATGACTGACAGCAGATTGTGATAACCCGAGTGTTTCCCCAGCTTTTGTAAGGCTTTCTAATTCGACCACTTTATTAAAAATTTCATACTTAGCAAGTGACACTTTTTTCACTCCTTATACATGAATTTTATTCATATAAATACTTAAAAACATTCACTTTTCTTATTTGAATTTTACAATTATACTATTCAATAATCAATACGTGAGAGTAAGGTGAATAAAATGAAAGGGAATCAAGGATTGAAAAATGTTAAAGAAGGGGTGAGGATAACCACTCAAACAAAAGCTAACCTTATGATGTTGATGGTCACAATGCTCTGGGGATCTTCTTACATTTTTATGAAAATGGGGCTTCATTCTATTGAAGGGTTTAACCTAGTGGCATTGCGTTTTCTTATCGCCTCTTTCTTAGCTGGAGCGATATTTTACAAACGATTTAAACATTTGGATGTTAAAACGATGAAACATGGATTTTTATTAGGGCTGCTTTTATTCTCAGCAATGTCGGTTGTGACGATTGGAATTGAATTTACATCTATTTCAAATGCAGGCTTTTTATTTAGTCTTACCGTCGTTTTTGTGCCCTTATTATTAGCCATCTTTTTTAGAAAAAAGCCGGAACAAAAAGTGATTTGGGGTGTAGGACTTGCCATAGTTGGAATCGCTCTGTTAACGTTAAACACAGAATTAAAGATCAATTCCGGAGATTTCCTAATCATATTAGGAGCCTTGTTTTATGCGATTCATATCATTGTGACGGATAAGGTAGCAAAACATTCTGATGCTATTATTCTTGGAGTTTTACAACTTGGAGTTGCAGGGACATTTGGATTAGTATTTTCATTGCTTTTTGAGCACCCACATTTTCCAAATACTACGGAATCATGGATTGCTATTTTAGCCCTGAGTATATTATGTAGTGCAGTTGGATTTATTGGCCAAACTATGGCGCAAAAACATACAACTCCGACACATACAGGTCTCATCTTTTCATTAGAACCCGTTTTTGCGGCCTTATTTGCATTTATTTTCATGGGTGAAGTACTTTCTGCCAGAGGTTATTTAGGGGCATTATTAGTTTTACTAGGTGTTTTTACTGCTAAATTTGACTTTAAAAAGTACATATCCCGAAAAGAGTTCAGCAACCCCATTGATGGAACCAATGTCTAGTTGTTTCGGGATAGGAAAGAGGATGTATTGAAGGCTCATTCCTTCATATACATCCCCATTAAAATGATACATAGCTTGGTTTATAAAATCTTTTATACTTTCTGATCAGCATCCTACGATTTATCATCGACTTCCTCTGATTTATGCTCTACTTTTCAAGTATATGCTCGACTTCTTCTGATTTACGATCGCTTTTTCGATTATATCAGCGACTTCCCCAGAATTATGGTCACTTTTTCGATTATATCAGCGACTTCCCCAGAATTATGGTCACTTTTTCAATTATATGATCGACTTTCCATTTCCCCTTCATTTCTCTTTCTTATACAATAGTAGTAGTAATTATATGAAGGATGATGATTGTGGACGTTACCATGAAAAAGGTGGTGGAGGCTAGTTATTTAACGGCTGACTCTGCTGCACATTACCGTACGATTTTACGATATTTTTATCATCAACATGAAAGAATGAGAGATTTTATTACACCAGAGGAAATTTTTAATTATATGCGTTCAATCCCGGCTTTTTATGATTATCAGGAGGAGCAGCTTCATATGCAGCTTGCTCAACTTGTCAAATGGAATAATTTAATTGCTCGTCAAGATATGACAAATGCCAAAACAGTTGAAGAGTATAAGAAAAAGCGCTTTCGCTATCAGTCTACCCCTTATACGATTGAAATTGAAAGAATGCTTGTGGTCCTTGAACAAAAGGTTGGGGATACTTTCCAAGGATCATTGGAGCGATCTCAATTTGATCGATTGTTACAAGCATTAACGAATTTACAAAAAGAAATCGATGAGGGTCTTACGAAGGAATCGGAGGAATATATGCGAATATGGGAGGATGTATTTCGCTATTTCCAAACGATTCGAACAAGTACAGCTGATTATATCGCCTATATTAATAGTGAACAAACGGATCAGAGGATGCAAACGGAGGCGTTTCTAGTATACAAAAATCAGTTTACGACTTACTTAAGAGACTTTATTGTTTCCCTTCAAAAGACATCTTTACAAATCGTAGAGCGCTTGCACGAATTAACTTCATTGAAGCTTGAAACATTTTTTCAAAAGTTAGTCGAACATAGGGGGTCTATTCCAAGAATTGAAAATGTCGGTTCCTCCGCGGAGGATTGGCTGCAAGAATACCATGAATATTGGAATTCCCTTAAGCAATGGTTCTTAGGTAGTGATACGCAGAAGAGTGAATTAGATGTCCTGCAATGGCAGACAAATGAAATGATTAGACGGATGACAAGATATGTTCAGCGAATTGGGGAGAGACAACATCATTTTCGCAGTAGAAGGAATGATTATCTTCATTTAGCGAAATGGTTTAGCCATTGTTCATCATTAGATGAGGCTCATCATCTTTCTTCTGTTGTGTTTGGCGCTATGACGATTCAGCATCTTCAACTAGAGGCAGGAACAACGGATAATTTACATGCAGACACATGGGAGGAGGACCCTGTTTTGTTAACGATCAAGCCACGAACGAATCGCTATCGTGAAAAAACAAAACCGGGTGCGATGATCTCCAATACAGAAAAAAAACGAAAACAAAGAGAAGAATATTTACAAGAACGCAAGAAAGAGAAAGCTCTTATCCAACAGTATATGACAGAAGGTGTTATTCAACTATCGACTCTACCAAAAGTGGACCCTTTCATTCGCAAGGTGTTGCTTAGTTGGATCGGAAAATCAATGGCTAGTAAGGATCAAAAGGTGAAAACGGATTATGGATTGGTTGTAAAGGTAACTATCAGTAAGGAGAAAATCATTTCACTCGAATCAGATGATGGAATATTGAAAATGCCTGAAGTACGGTTTGAATTTGAGGGTCTAGAGGTGAAGTAGATGAAAATCGAACAAACGTTAGAGTTTGATGAAAAAGCGATTCAAGGAATGGATTTATTATTTCATCAATATTGGATATTACGAGCGGAACATCCAGAGTGGTATCAGCTTATTCGAGAGCGAGAAAAGGTCTTGCGACGTTACATTAATGATAAGTTTGGATTACGGCTTATTGTGCATCAACATTTTATCAAGCTTGAAAAAATCCCTGTTCAACCGGAAAGATGGATGGGAATCCAACATTTCCAGGAGCCAATGGATTATGCGATTTTTTGTTGTGCTCTATCATTTTTAGAAGGTAAATCGGTGGACGAGCAATTTTTATTATCTGAACTATGTCAAGAGATTCAAGCGGACTTCCCTGGAGAGTTTGAGTTAGACTGGACACTTTATATTCATCGTAAATCTCTTATTCGAGCTGTAAAAATATTAATCGACTTCCAATTGATTCGGACGATTGATGGGGATATTGGACGATTTGATCATAATGAAGAACAAGAAGTCCTTTATGAAGCGACCATTTACAGCCGTTATTTCATGAGGGTCTACCCAGATGATTTTACGAGTTTTAAACATTGGAGTGAGTTGTTAAAAGAGGACTGGAAACTAAATCAAGAAGATGAACGTAGAAAACGGGTCTACCGTAAACTATTCTTCTCTCCAGGATTGCATCGGATTGATAAACAGGACCCCGACTTTGCTTATATTCGAAATTACCGAAACCGTCTATCAGAGGATATAGAAAATCATAGCGATTATAAGCTTCATGTATATAAAAATACGGCATTCTTATCAGTCTCAGAACCGAAACAATACCAACAAGTGTATCCCACATCTAAAGCATCGAGTGATATTATTCTTCAATTCGCAAAATATTTACATGAGCATTTAGATCAGTTTAAACCGAAGGAAAATGGTGAGATTGTAATGACGGAAGGGGAAATGGATGGAGCCGTCGAAACCCTCCGCAAGCAATTCGAGAAGGGTTGGTCGAAATATTTTCGAGAAAAATCTACGAATGCCATTCGGATGGAATTAATAGAAGCTATGAAAGATTGGATGATGGTAGAAGTAGATGAAGAAAGTTCTTTCATTAAATTGAAACCACTGTTAGGGGTGCTAACAGGGACATTTCCAGAAGATTATAAAGGAGAGGAAAATTGATGTCGGATACAAAATGGATGATGAATCGGGCGGGGCTTGTGAACTTCTGGTATTACGATGAAGAAATCTTTCATTTCCGGGATGGCAAGCTATTATTAAGAGGTTCAAATGGTTCAGGAAAATCTGTTACGATGCAAAGTTTTCTACCGGTTTTGTTAGATGGGAAGAAATCACCTGATCGGTTAGACCCTTTTGGTTCTAAAGCGAGAAAAATGGAAGATTACTTGCTAGGTGAGAAAGAAGTAGTGAATCGGGATGAACGAACAGGCTATTTATTTATCGAATATAAAAAACAAGGAACGAACCAGTATATTACAACTGGAATAGGCATGCAGGCAAAGCGAAATAAGGGAATTAAATCTTGGTATTTTCTTTTAACAGATCAGCGTAGAATAGGGCAGGATTTTTACCTTGCTCAAAAGCATGCTGGAGAAAAGATCCCATTATCCGCGAAAGAATTGGAGAATCGAATTGCTCAAGGGGGATATGTTGTCCATACTCAGAGAGAGTATATGGAACTTGTTAATAAATATGTCTTTGGCTTTCATTCTATTGAGGCATATGAAGATTTGATCAAACTATTGATTCAGTTAAGAAGTCCGAAGCTTTCGAAGGATTTTAAGCCTACTGTTATTTACGAAATATTAGAATCTGCCTTGCCGCCATTGACAGATGATGAATTACGTCACCTATCTGATACGATTGAGAATATGGATCAGGCACAACAGCAATTGGAGCAGCTTGAAAGAGAGGCAGATTCCATCCAAAGATTGGAATCTGTCTATAATACGTATAATCAATACATATTAGCGGAACGAGCAAATCAGTGGCAGCGTGCTGAGAATAGAAGTGTAGCAGCGGCCAAGAAAGTGGGAGAGTTAACGAAGCATTATGAAGAATTTGATTTGGAGATTGATCAATTATCTACAAATCAGCAAAGATTTCAACAGCAAAAGGATGTAGCAGAACAAGAAAGAAACTCCTTACAGAAACATGAAGTTTGGTCATTAGAAGAGGAAAAGGCAAAGAAAGAAGAGGAAGCAATATCACTATTTCATGAAATTAAGAAATTGGAAAGCAAGTGGGAAGATCAGAATAAAAAACTTCATGACTACTGGAAAAGGAAAGAAAAGTCAGAGTTAGAGCTTGCTAAACAAGAACAAAAAGCAAATGAGTTACTGGACGAGTTATCCTTGGATGCAGATGAGGCCGCTTTTGATCAACATCACGTCAATTTGGATGATTATGAACGACAAGCTAGAGCGGAGGATTTTGATTTTACCGTATGGTTGAAGGAAGCAAATGAACATCAAACCCTTTTAAACTCGTTAGAAAAGCATGCAGAAGAGATTGAACGATTAGGGGTGGAACATTCTCGACTCCAACGTCAATCATCTGAAAAGAAACAGGAGTTAGATGAACGTCAAAAGGAAGTAGATCATTTGCAAGAATGGTTCGATGATCAACATCAACAGCTTGAGAGCGTCGTTTTTCGTTGGATGGAAGAGCATCCAGAACTTGTCTACTCTCCCCATCTACAACAGGAAATAGCAAGATCCTTACAAGGACTTTACGAAAAAAATCGTTTTGATGAGGTTCGGGATAAGCTGTATGTGGCTATCCATGAATACGAAGCAGAAGTGAAGAAGGATAAGGCTATTATTCAAGAGAAAATAAAAGGGAAGCAAGTAGAAATGAATGAAGTAGAGGAGGAACTGCATCGAATTAAAACACAAAAATTATTAGAACCTGAGAGAGAAAAAGGAACGGAACTCCATCGTGAAACATTAAATGAAAAGGGTCAAGCCTATTTGCCATTCTATGCTGCAGTTGAGTTTCGAGAGCATGTTACGGAAGAGCAAAGGGAACGAATAGAATCTGCTTTGAAAAAGACCGGGATCCTCGACAGTTTGATCACGGATCAGTCCTTATCACCGAAAGAGGATGCGGTCATCATTCCAGAGCCTACCCTTTTAGGACATACACTAGCTGACTACTTAATGCCCGATTTAGATGGAGGGAGTCCAATAACAAAGGAAAGGGTAGATGAAGTACTTAGAAGTATTCCCCTTGAAAAAGAGGGAAGTGGTTTTCATGTGGATATCGATGGAACCTATTCAATTGGTTGTCTAGTCGGTCATGCTCCAAATGAAGGATCGTCCAAATTCATCGGTCGTACTTCGCGAAAACGTCATCAACGAGAGCTCATTCAGCTTTGGACTGAAAAGCTTCTGAAACTTCAAGATCAACTAGATGAATTAAAAAAGAACTTACACACACTGGAGGAAAATCTACAGTTAGTGGAAATGTGGAAAAAAGAGCTTCCTAGCGATCGCGAATTAATCGAGCTACATGAACAAATTTTAAAGAAAAAACAAGAAGTAAGAAACATCCAAGAACAATTGCGTGAAATTGATGACAACTGGAAGCATGTACATGAAAAATGGACGACCGCAAAAAAACTACTTCGAGAACAAGGGATTCATTTGAACATTGAATTAACATTAGAGAAGATTCAGGAGGCATGTTCGGCTGTTAGAAGTTATCTCAATTTTTTACATCAATTTACACGTGTTTCCCTACAGGTTTCCTTTACCAAAAAGGAACTGGCTTCCATCGCTCATCGAATAACAGAAATAGAAGAAGAACTGGATATGATAAAGGGAGAGCAAAATAGTAAAAATGCTCAGTTACATCAAACAAAGGTTCTGATTCAATCGATTGAACAGCAGTTGCAATTAAAAGGCATTGATGAGGTAAGACAGCGTATTCAAGAGGTTCAGCATTTATTGAAAGAAGCAGAGGAACAATTGAACATGATATTATCCACTCTTCCTAAAAAAAGAGCGGAACAAGACAGATGTTTGGAAAAGCTGACAGAGGCCCAGCAGGAATATAGATTTTGGAGAAATATGACACATGAATGGAAACAAGTCGTTGAAGAGGAAATCAATAGAGGCTTTTTGGAAGTGAAGGATGTAGATGCTTCTGCCATTTTACAACAATATGAAAAGGTATTCTCAAAATATGATCGCTCAAAACTATTGGAACAATTAACAAAAGTATTTTTCAATGAACAAGTCCATTTAACAGAATACAGAATGTTTGAATTTACTGAAGAAGTCGATACTCCTGAATGGTTTCAAGAAAAATTCGGGGAATATTATGAGCCATTTATGAATGAATGGCATTCTTTAAAAAGCAGACGTTTGATTAAATTAGATTATAGAGGGCAGCGGGTTAGTCCTTATTATGTTTCATCGATCCTTAAGAAGGAGTTAGCGGACCAACAAGGCTGGCTTGATGAGCAAGACCGAAAGCTTTACGAGGATATTATTGTCAATACTGTTGGGATCATTCTACGTAATCGAATTAAGCGGGCACAAAAATGGGTGAAAGAGATGGATAAAATTATGGCAGACCGTGATAATTCATCAGGCTTAATTTTTTCCATTGCTTGGAAGCCATTAACAGCAGAGTCCGAGCAAGAATTAGATACGAAAGATCTCGTACAACTTTTACAACGGAACAGCAAGTTTTTAAGTGAAGATGATTTAAATCGAATTACAAAGCATTTCCAATCTCGCATCGCTAAAGCGAAAGAGCTTATTCAACTACGGAATGAAGGAACCACTCTTCATCAAGTGTTAAAAGAGGTGTTAGACTATCGGAAATGGTTCACCTTTGTCCTTTCTTTTAGTCGAGTGAATGAGCCAAAACGCGAGTTAACGAATAATGCCTTTTTTAAATTTAGTGGAGGAGAAAAGGCGATGGCCATGTATATTCCATTATTTACAGCTGCCTATTCACGTTATAAGGAAGCTGGTAAAATGGCTCCGTACATTATTTCTTTAGATGAAGCATTTGCAGGGGTGGATGAAAATAATATTCGCGATATGTTTGAGGTCGTAGAACAGCTTGGATTTAATTATATTATGAATTCACAAGCACTTTGGGGTGATTATGATACAGTTTCAAGTTTATCCATTGCTGAATTAGTGCGGCCCAAAAATGCCGATTTTGTGACGGTCATTCGTTATGAGTGGGACGGATTGCAGAAATCATTAGTTGTTGATGAGAATCAATTGGAGAAGGGCTTTGTTAGGAATGAATCATAATGTTCAAGTGTTCAAAGAAGAACCAGGGTTTATCAAGTTGTTTTTATTGTTTAAAGAAAAATATCGTTCTCTCGGTCGAATCGGTGGTAATGTTAGCCTTGAAACCTTTAATCAAGTGGAATTGGAATCGATTGCTGGTTTTCTTGGTCAACCATATGAGAAACTGGTTCGAAAAGGAAATCTTTCCTTACTAGATTTTGAGAAGGAGTTATCTAACACAGGTTTTTCAAACTTTACGCTTTTACACCTATTAGAAACGGTTTTACAGGAACCCATAATTTCTAAGAAAGAAGAGATGGAGCAGGAGAAGAAGTTAGAAGAAAATTTTATAGAATCCCTTCGTAAAGCGATTCCCAATGCTTGGCCGTGGCTTCAGTATATTCAAGGAAAAACACCTGATACAAGGTGGATATGGTCGCTATTTAAAAAAGAAAAAGAAGAATTACGAGAACAAATCATAATGGTATGGGAGGCATTTTCCTCCCTACCGAAAGAGAATCAGTTTGAGCGGCTTCCTTTTTTTTCGCAAAGAATGACAGGGAATCCGCATTATTTTGATTCACATGAAACAGCGGGAAAATTATTGCTTCATTGTATGTATGTTGATCAATTGGTAAAAGGTAATACAGATGCCGTCATGCCAAAGGGAGTAGAGGAATTAAATGATTTACTTGCGGAATATGGCATTATGAGGGATGATCTATGGAATTTTGTTACATGTCAAGGGTTACTTGCATCCAACGAACAAAATGAAATACATCCTGTATGGCAAGCAGCTGTTCAAACCAACACGGTCATGAATATCCCCATGAAGGTGCTGGTCAAAGTGGATCGTGTATGGCCTAACATAGGAAATAATGTGTGGGTTGTTGAAAATTCTAGTGTATGTTCAACGATAATGGATGCTGTTCCAAATGCAGCAGTTATTTGCACACACGGTCAGCTCCGTTCAGCTAGTTGGCGGTTGTTAGATATGCTTGCTGAGTCAGGGTGCACCCTTTATTATTCTGGTGACTTAGATCCAGAAGGAGTTGTGATCGCCCAAAAATTGATGGATCGATATGGGGATCAACTGATCTTATGGAGAATGGACAAAGAAACCTATGAATTCAGTTTATCAGATGAAGATATCACATCGCGTTTAACGAAACTTGATCATATAACAGCACCAGTTTGGAAAGAACTTATTCATTTAATGAAACAAGTCAAAAAGGCTGGATACCAAGAAGCAATCGGTCTAAAGCTGATTAATGACATCCATTCTAATCTCAAGAATTAAGGTTAATTACCGTTGGAATAGAAGCAATTGGTAAATCACCGATTGCTTCTATTCTCACTTGAAACATTACCTTAAAAGTGCAACGATGCTTTAAAAAAAACAACATAATGTTTTAATGGAAATCATCACGAAAAGTCTTTCCCTTTTTACAAACGAGAACAAACACGTGTGATCCAGCTAGCTATATCATGAAACACTTCTTCTCGGTTTGTTTCATTTAATATTTCATGACGTGCTCCCTCATAAAGCTTAAGCGAAACATCTTCCATCCCTGCCTTTTTGTATTGTTGATACACTTGTCTGACCCCTTTTCCGCTTTTACCAACAGGGTCTTGATCTCCAGCTATTAAAAGTAAGGGAAGTTGCTTTGGAATTTTGTTGATCTCCTCTTGACGATGAATGGTCAAGAGCCCAGTAAATAAATCAGCGAAAAAACCCGCTGTGAAAATATTTCCACATGCAGGATCCGCTATATATAAATCTACTTGTTCTTCATCTCGTGTTAACCAATCAAAATCGGTTCGATTTGGTTTAAATTGTTTATTAAAGTGACCAAATGAGAGTTTATCTAACAGGGGACTTGCCGTTCTCCGTCCTTTTTTTCGACCTTCTCTTTCAGCGATAAACAGCCCCATTTTACCAAGAAATCCTGGATCCCCACCGGTGCCACTAAAAATGGCGCCCACAAGCTGATGTCCAAAAAGCTGTACATATCGTCTCGCGATAAATGAACCCATACTATGTCCAAAAAGAACGATGGGAGTCGAAGGGTAGTCATTTTGAATCAAATCCGTCAATTGCTTCACATCACGAACGACTTGTTCAAATCCATCATCATCAGTAAAATAACCAATCTCTTCTTTTTTCTTAGCTGTCTTTCCGTGTCCCCTGTGATCGTGACCAAAAACAATGAAACCTCTGTCTACCAAATAGCGGGCAAAGTCCTCATACCGCAACACATGCTCTGCCATTCCATGAGAAATTTGTACAATCCCATGTATTTCCTGAATAGAAGGATTCGACCATTTACAGCAGAAGATATCCGTGCCATCCATTGTTTGAAGTGAAAAATCTTCTCTTATCATATTGTAAACACCTCATCTAAATCAGATATTATGTATTTATAAATATAGATGGTTAGTATGGGAGGGTTTAGGGGGGATTGCTCTTTGAGAAAATAAAATTCATCCTAAAGAAAATAATAGTATAATTGTTTAACAGTCGCAACAATTCCTTTCTGGAATCAGAAAAAAGGGGGTGTTTTCCACCCCTTTTTCTGAAAAGAGTTTATTGGTTATGGTGTGATAATATTTGGAAATGTTAGGCAGTCTTGAACAATTAAATCCTCGTCTGGAACAAATCCTGCACCTAAAGCAAGGGTAATTAAAGGAGCACCTGCCAAATCTAATAAAGTAATGGCGTAAATATCCAAAAGCCCAGCAGGAGTTTCTACTAAAGTTAGAGTAAAGGTAACATCACGATTGGCTACAGAAGGATCTACGAAATTCACGATTCCTGTTCCTGTAACAGTCATTGTAGTTATTCCTGTCACTGGAATTGTTGTACATGTCGGCATATTAATTTCAGTGGCTGTAAATGTAAAGCCTTGATCTGCTGTACCAGTAGGTCCAATACCGAGATCATTAACAACCCATTCCACACTACTTCCAGTTAAATTACAATTATCACAAATTTCTGCATTTAATCTTGTTGTAAATCCACCGGACAGTAAAGCAAGACCTTCAAACAGACTAGCTGCGAATGTGATACCAATACCTGTTGGAGTAGTTAGTGGGTCTGTATCAACAAATGCTTGACAATCACAGTTTGGACGAGGGAAGACGTCTGGTCCACATTGTACTGGCCATTCAAATGGTGGACAAACTCCTCCACCTGGAATTGGAATATCATTAGGACGAGGGAAACAGAATTTGGCGAGGACTTCTAATTTCACATCTGCTTCAACTTGAATTTCAAAACAAATATCAAGGGCAATTTGAAGTCCTAAGTCCGGCACACCAGTTTCAATAAAGTTTGTTTCACAATCTAGATCGATAATTCGACAAAACACATTTTGACTTGTAAATGGCTCCGGAGCACAAACAACTAATCGACGAGATTCACTGATCGTTGGACGGAATTGGCAAAGGATAGTTCCTTCACTATCAAGGATTGTGACTAATGGTCTAATGGTGAAAATAACTTTCACGATCGCCAAGTCAGTCAGTACACCGTTAACAGGAATTTCTCTTCTTTCAATTCTAGAAGAAACTGTGCATGATACATTTCCGTTTGGATCTGGTAGGGGATCGAGAGGGAAGAATCCTGATACTTCAGGTACTTCGCATGTTACATCAAGTGGTGTTCTACCTTCGGAAACGGCTAATGCGACAGCAGCAGCACAGTCATCTGGTAAAACAATGCCCGTGTCCGTTGTAATTGCATCGAATACCCAATCATAGACTTTTGGAACCCGTATACATTCTTCAGTCAAATTATTAGGAGTCAATTGGGAACCACTAATTTGTTTCAAGATGATCATCCTTCCTAACATAATAGTAACAGTAATATTGTATTGAATAATCACCTATATGGTTCTAAAAAAACAGCCTATTTTACAAGGCTTTGTTTTAAGCTTTTATGAAAAAAAAGAGGGGAACCATGATAGCTTGGGCTTTTTTAACAATGAAAATTGTGAGGGGATTAAGTAATACGTAAATTAACTCGACATATAAATATATTAATTCCATAATTTAGAGGAGGAATGACCATCATGATTGCTGTTTATTTTGATGGAGACGAAATTGCGACAATTCCATATTCATCTATCACTGGTTTTTGTTTATTCTGTGAACAACAAGGGATGAAAACAAAGTGGAATAAAACAGAGGGAAAAATTGAACTTTATTATCTCAAGGAAAACGGTATTGCGCTTTATACAACAAACAATGATCAGATCAGCTATGACATATTCCATGGTTTACAACAATCCCTTGATCAACATGGGATACACTCAACAATTGATCATGAGGAGAGGCCCATAACGAAAACAAAGCTCATCATCAAATTGGATGTATCTAGAAAAGCGAATACCAAGAATCCCTACTTGTATATCAGTCACCACCCAACAATTGATGAACAATTATTAAATATCTTAATTTCAGAATTAAATGAAGCCAAAATATTATTTACATTAAAAAAGCGTATGAATTCGTCCCCATCTTCCAATCACAGTTTAAATCTCCAATACAGACTCTCACATGACCAAGAAATAGATCCATTTAAAGAACAACTTTCTATGTGTTTAGCCAAGGTCATTCTACGTTACGTTAGCCAAAGAAATACATTCTTTTCTTTTCTCCCAAGAAATATGGTCATCAATTGTCTAAAAGGCATAATCAAGTCAGAAGACTTCTTAGAGCAGGAAAAAATGAAAAAGGTGGAACTGGTAGAAGAGGTAAAACAGATTCAGCCTCAAACTAATGAATCATCAAATATAGAAAGAGAAACCAACAGCATTATAAACGCTGAGGTATTTTTTGATTACACAATTTTCCCGCCTCAATCTGATAGTGAAACAAAGGAATATTTAATTAATGGAAATCTTTATATAAAAAATACAGGAAATGAGGTATTAATAGACCCAGTAATTTGTATCAAAATGACCCCTCCCCAGGGAGCTTCTCTTCACGGACAAATTATTCCCCCAAAATTGATTCCTGGACTGGCTGTGAAAAGCAATGAAGGTGAAAAAGGATGGAAATATGTCTACGAGGATTGGAGGAAAAGAGTAAAAACAAAAGGTGAATTTTGGATAACCCCCATCCAAACATACAAAATCCCACCTAAAGAAATAGCAGTATTCAAAGATTTTAAAATAAATATCAATCAGCCAAAGGAAAGAACAACCATTATTGTCCAAGGGTATGTTTATTTTCAAGAAAAAAAGAAACAATTTAGTGCAAACAATCAAATTTCTATTTCATTTTAAAAACGACAACCCAAAATGGCTAGGGAGGAGGTTATGATGAAAGAACGTCCATTATCAAATGACGATCATTATAAATATAGGATGTTGCAACAAAATATCATTTATTTAAAGGCAGAACTTGCTAAATATAAATTAAAAGTAAGGGATTACCAAGAAGATTATCATTATAGTCAATTAGAAACACTAAAAAATGAAAATAAAAGATTACTGGAGGAAAATAATAAGTATAAAAGTGAAGGGAAGAAATATAGAACGAATAATCTCTTATTACAAGAAGACCTTATGAAGAAGAATCATCTTCTCAAGGGGGTTCAAAATGAATATGAAAGACTGAAGAATACTTTAGGTGAGATGGAACGTATTCAACAGGAAAAGTCAGTAGAAAAGGAGGAGTTAAAAAAAGAAGTCGATTTGCTTCAAAATGAGAAGATTGAAGCGGAAAATAATATTCGAACCCAACAAGAAAAATTTTATCAATTACAATCTGATTACGAAGAATTGCATAGTAAGTTAAAAAATAAGGAGGTTGTTGAGCAAAAACTGAAAGTGCAAATTAACCAATTAGAAGAGAAAATATTAGATCTTAAAAACGCTCTTCAGTATTTGGAAAAGGAAAATGCAAAATTGTTAAATAAAAATAAACGGTTAGATCAAGAGTCTGAGAAATACCAACATGATGTTACAAGTTTACAGAGGCAAATTAGTTTTTTTAAAAATCAGCTTGAAGAGAATCAAAAAATACAAACAAAAAGGGATGAAAAAATTCAAGAATTGCAAAAAAAAATAAGTCACCTTAAGGCTGAAAACAAGCAATATGCGGAGGAAGCAGAGAAGTCAAACAAGGAAATCATGCATCAACAAAGTTTAGTCCAACAACTCCAGAGTCAAATTCCTTCATTAAAAAAGGAACTTACTCAATATAGTGATAAATTAGCAACCAATAAGGCGGAGCTTCAAAAATCCTACGATGCTCATAAAAGGATTGTGGCAGAAAATAAACAATTGATTGAAGAGAGAAATATACTTAAAGAATATCAAGCTGAATTGTTCCTCAAAGTAAATGATTTAAAACAGGAACTCCTCTTATTAAACAAGGAAGAAATGGTCAATTTACCATCTAAAGATAATAGAAAATTAGTGGGAGCAGACAAACTTCATCGACAAGTGGTAGCATTACAATTGCAAATTAAAGAATACGGGGCCAAACTTTCCACAAGTATTTCTATTATCACCCAACTAGAGGAACATATAGATGAACTTACGGATGAAATAAAATTCTTAAAAAATAAGTTGTCACTCTCTACGTGATCCTCATTGTCTATTACGTGGAAAGCGACTTTTTTGTTTTTTTCTGAGCTTTTTGTGATGAGAAATGCATGAAGGTATATAGCTCAAAACGACCAAGGTAGTGAAAAAGTGTTCCCCTAAGGTGTGTTCAACATATAGATATAAAATATATAGATAAACTTTAGTCCATTAAACACAAGAATGAACCCAGAAAGGTGGTTTTATTATTTATGAAAGGTGTTATATTGGCGGGTGGTAAGGGGGACCGTTTAAAGCCGTTAACGCAAATTATGAATAAACATCTCTTGCCAGTTGGGCCGTATCCAATGATTTATTGGCCAATTTTAAAATTAAAGGAAGCTGGGATCCATGAAATCCTAATTATCACTAATGGAGATTATCTAAGTTTTTTCGAAAAATTATTAGGATTTGGGGAAGGGTTAAATGTAAAGATTCAATATAGGATTCAGGAAAATATTGGTGGTGGAATTGCTGACGCTCTTATGTGGGCCGCTGATTATATCAATCAAGAAAAGTTTATTGTATTACTTGGAGATAATATTTTTGAAGATTCATTGACTCCCTATATTGAATCATTTAATGCACAGGAAAAGGGCGCAAGAGTATTATTGAAAAAAGTAGAATACCCATCTCGATATGGGGTCCCTCATATAGATAAAGTACAAAATAGAATTATTTCAATAACTGAAAAACCGAATAATCCTCATTCAAATTATTGTGTTACAGGGATATATATGTATGATCAGGAAGTTTTCCAATATATTAGTAAAGTTATCCCTTCGAAACGTAAAGAATTAGAGATCACAGACGTTCATAATTTATATATCAAACATAGTCAGCTTGATTTTGACATACTGAAGGGATGGTGGATTGATGCAGGGACTCATGAATCTCTTTATATAGCCAATCAAATGTATTTTCAAAAAACAAGTAAGGGAGGGGGAAAATGGGAAGACATCTCCTAATTACCGGTGGAGCGGGATTCATTGGTTCTCACTTCATATCCCATATGTTGACCAATTCAAAGGACCATATCACGAATATCGACTCATTAACCTATGCCGGAAATAAACGAAATACGGCAAAGTTTGAAAAATCATATCGTTATCGCTTTATTCAATGTGATATCAGTAAAGAAAATGAATTGTCCCTAGTATTTGATCAAAAATATGATGCAATTATTAATTTTGCTGCAGAATCCCATGTGGATCGCAGTATTCATGATGCTTTTCCATTTATTGATACTAATATAAAAGGAACATTTAACTTGCTGCAAGCAGTTTTAGAAGGAAAAGCAAAGAAAATGATTCAAATTTCAACAGACGAAGTATATGGTTCACTTTCTCCTACAGATCCCCCATTTACTGAAAAAACACCGCTTGCTCCGAATAACCCATACTCAGCAAGTAAGGCAAGTTCTGACTTGTTGATAAGGTCCTATTACAAAACACATCAACTTTCACTTATCATTACACGCTGTAGTAATAATTATGGACCTATGCAACATTCAGAAAAATTTATCCCCAAAATTATTTATAATGCATTGAATAATAAAAATATTCCTTTATTTGGCGATGGCCTTAATATTCGGGATTGGATATATGTTGAAGATCATTGTCGAGCTATCCACATGGTACTTGAGAAAGGGGTTCCTGGGGAAATTTATAATATAGGCGGGGCAGAAGAAAAAACGAATTTGGAAGTTATTCAGATCATTTTGGGCCTGTTAGGAAAGGAAATGAAACTTGTACAAAAGGTAGATGATAGAAAAGGTCATGATCGAAGATATGCAATGGATTCATCCAAAATTTTGAAAGAATTGGGGTGGAGGCAAGAGATCTCATTTCTTGAAGGGATTCAGAAAACAATAGAGTGGTATAAAACAAATGGTGTATAGGTAGGTGGCATCGATGGATATTTTAATTACAGGTGCAAATGGTCAATTAGGGAAAGAATTAAAACGACAATTAAGTCATGCACATAATGTGGTAAGCCTAGATAAAGAGCAATTAGATGTTACGAATCAGGTACAGGTGGATGAAAAAATAACTCAAATCAATCCTCAAATTATTATTCATTCAGCAGCCTTTACAAATGTGGATCAATGTGAAATAGACAGAAAAAAGGCATTTAGTGTGAATAGTCTTGGAGCGAGCCATATTGCACAAGCGGCTAATAAGACTCATTCTCGAATGTTTTACATTAGCACCGATTATGTATTTGATGGACGTAACAAAACACCATATCCAGAAGAATATCCCCCCAATCCCCAATCTGTATACGGCTTAAGTAAGTGGCTAGGTGAACAGTTAGTTTTAGGTTGCAAAAAAGTAACGATTATTCGTACCTCATGGCTATACGGTCATGACGGGGAAAACTTTGTGAAAACAATGCTAGAAATGGGAAAAAAAAATAAAGAAATCAGGGTTGTAAATGATCAAATAGGTTCGCCAACTTATGTTAATGATTTAACAACCACTTTGATTCAATTATTCGGAAAGAAAGATGGTATTTACCATGTTAGTAATTCAGGGGCATGCACATGGTACTTGTTTGCAAAGGCAATTTTTAATGAGGCAGGTTTCAATCCCCATCTAATCTATCCAGTAACGACCGAGGAGTATGGGGCTATTGCTTCAAGACCACATTATTCAGTCTTAGGACATCAGGCGTTGATTAGAGAAAGAGTGAAGATTCCTCGGCATTGGCATCATGCATTAAAGGCTTTTATTAGAAAGGAGATCAATTCATGATTTTAGGAGTAAAGGTTAAGAAACTCATCAAACATTGTGATGATCGTGGTTTTTTTTCAGAACTTATCCGAGATGATGAACCCGCACTTTTATCAAAATTTGGTCAGGCTTCTTGGTCCATGAGCTACCCTGGTGTGATCAAAGCCTTTCATTATCATGAAAAGCAAGACGATTTATGGTTTTTCCCTTCTGGTAACGCTCAAGTAGTATTACATGATCTACGGGAGAATTCATTAACAAAAGGAGACACAGATGTGTATTATATGGGAGAAGAAAATCCAATCATGCTGTTTATTCCAAAGGGGGTCGCACATGGGTATAGGGTTCTTGGACAAAAGCCTGCCACCATTATTTATTTTACAACGGAATCCTATAAACCTGATAACCCAGATGAAAAACGAATCCCTTGGGATGATCCTTCCATTTCATTCGATTGGGAGACTAAGAACCGATAAAAAACATACAAAAACAACATTAAATTAGATGTTACTGACTCTCAATTGTTTGTGAGGATCTTTTAAACCAAGATTTTTACTTAGAAGGTGAATATGTATGTCGACTTTGATTTCAGTTATTTTAACATCCTATAATAAACCTCAACTAATTAGTCAAGCAATAGAAAGTGTAATCAAACAAAGTTATTCAAATTGGGAGCTTTTTATTATGGATGATCATTCAAATCAAGAAACAGTTCGTGTTATTCAAAAGTATTTAGATGATCCGAGAATTTCCTACTTTAATAGTCATATTCAAGACAGTGAAAGGCATAAAACAACTCGATATGCCACTTTAATAAATAAAGCGATTCCAATGACAAGTGGTCAATATATCACCTATCTTACTGATGACAATTTTTTCTTACCGGAACGATTTGCGACGATGATCGATGTATTTAAAAAAAATTCCAAAATAGAAATCGTTTATTCTCAACAATTAGTGAGGATGACGAATCAGTTTGGTGAAATTGAGAATGAAACTCTTCGAAAAACGTATGGAGTATTAAATAATGCTGTCGGATTGGTCGATCATTGCTCCATTATGCATACAAGAAAAATAGCTAATGATATTTTTAGGAAATATGGAACCTATTGGGATGATCATCCTACTTACTGGTTTAATGGTGATGCGGCTTTTTGGAGAAGACTAACGGAATTCCAACCATTTTATCCTATTCAACAACCTTTAGACATTGCAATAAAAGATCCCCAATCATTCCAAAGGCTTTATCATCACTTGCCAAAAGATCTACCGAACGGGGTTCTCGTAAAAAGTCCAAAATCTGAAATTTATTTAATGGATAATGATCAAAGGCGGAAAATTTCTCATAAGGTATTTGAACGACTAAAATATGAACATGATTTAATTGTAACCATTCCGGATCCAATTCTTTTCAAATATAAAGAGGGAATTCCTATCGATATCCATGTATTTGAAAATTTAGCCATGATGCCTACCCAACGACTGGTCAAATCTGATCATTCACCAAATATCTATTTTTTGCAGAATCATCAAAAACACCTCATTCCAAATGAAAGAGCCTTTAGAGATTATAAATTTAAACAGAAAAATATTGTGATCGTGGACGATCAACTTCTCTCTTATGTCCCAGAGGGAAAGGAAATGAAGGAATTATACAAAGATCCATCAATTTTACCAGATGGTATCCTATTCAAGTGTGAATCATTTTTTTTAAGTTCAAATCATTTCCTTCATCCAATTGATAAAGAAGTGGCCATGAAGTTAAATTTACCAATATCCGATCCAGTCATAGTTGATGATAGATTTATAAAAAGGTTTCCCAGAGGAGTTCCATATAAATGGGAGATTCGTGTCTGAAATGTCAAGGTGTGTCATATTCAATTGAGAGTATGGCAATTGGAAAATGAAAACATGAAATGAGGCTGTGATTAAAGTAAATAAAATTGTTCTGGAGGAAGAGATATGGATCATCAATAAAAAAGGCATTTCAAAAGGGAACATAATGACGTTCACGACTGAATGGCCTTTCACGAGCGACCACCTTTCTAATTTCATTTAAATGAGTCATGGACCACTTGGTAAAAAATTTTTTTTCGCTTTGATGGATCATCTTTTTTTGCCATATCCTATCGATTTTAAAACTACTGCTCCCGTAATGATGGATAAATACGTCATTAGCTACTAATAATCTTGTACCATAGATTAATGCTCTAATACAGAAATCAGTGTCTTCATAATACCCTGGGGAAAATCGTTCATCAAGTCCACCAATCTTATCTATCAAATCTCTCTTAAAGATCATACAAACCCCACTTAAATTATCAACTTCATAGCTTTTCATTTCATTCTTTTGTGACCATTCATTTGCAAATTCATGCATTTGGTCCATAGTTTTATAAGATAATTGAGGAATAGATTGATGTGGCAATATAAAATTTGACCGTGGGCCAATAATACCGCATGAATAATGATTATTTAGAGACCATATCAACCTTTTCAACCAGTCTTTTGTCACAACCGTATCATTATTAAGTAGGACGATATTTTCCCCTCTTGCGATTCTAAGCCCTTGATTGCAACCTCCAGGGAATCCTTTATTCTCTTTATTTGATATGATTCTAGCTCTAGGTACCGTTTGAAGAAACTCGAGTGTTCCATCTGTTGAACCGTTATCTATTAAGACTAATTCAAAGTTTTCTTTCGTATGTTGAAATATACTTGTAATGCATTCCTTCGTAAAAGAAAGCCCATTTCTAGTAATTATAATAATAGAGGTAAGTGGAGACTGTTCAGTTAAGTCATGCGCATTCATCGTCATCATGACCACCCTTTCGTAATTTAAACTATGATCTGATCATGGGGGATGGCAATATTCCAGTTTGAAGAACGACCATTCAATCCGATTGATTAAAAATGAATCTTGAACTTTCGAAAATACCAGTCTGCCGTATATTTCCGCTTTTGAAAATAGGATTCTCTTTGTTTTGTTATTCCTGTGTTTAATAACTGTTTTTCAATCTTTTCAGGATCTCCATGAACAACTAGTTTCTTGCATTTTTGGATCTGTGAAGTGGAAAAGTGTAAAAAGGCCGTCCTTAAAAAATTATAATAAAAATCTTCATATATCGCTTCATAGGGGTGTGACTCTCTAAAACGATGCAATATTTTTACATTGGGCTGAACATGGCAAGAGTGCCCAAATAACCACAACTTAATGGAAAGTTCTACATCTTCATAGCCCCATTTATTAAAACCAGTCTCAAACCCGCCGACAGCAAAAAAAGTTGTCTTTTTTATAGCAAAACAACCACCAGGTAATACAGCTGTTTCAAAGCATTCATTTTGTTTACCATTCCATATCGTTCTTAAATTTGATGTTAATGTTTGACCATACCCAATAAAGTTCGCATCATTTATTGATCCAATAGCTGGAGTGATTGCATCTGTTTTACCAGTGATCATTGGTTCCAACAAATGATCTATCCACCAATCTTCAAATTCTAAATGTGCATCACAAAAAAAAAGAAAATCACCTAAAGCGTTCTTCGCTCCTAAATTTCTTGCATTTGCTGGACCAATTCCTGATGTATGAATAAGATTCACCTGAAATTTAGGATCTGTTCGCAGAAAGTCGCAACAGTTATCAGTTGAACCATCATTTATTACGATGGTTTCAAACGAATAGTTACTTTTTGTTGAATATAATGAATGAAGTGTTGTTCGTACGTTATCACCTTCATTTTTAGCTGGAATAATAATTGAAATGAGGGGACTGGTGTTTTCCATTTTACGCTTCTCCTTTCTAAAAATGATGTTTAATGTCAAAAAGGGGCATACACTCGTTTTGTCCATTGAATAGAAGATTTGCGGGAAAGTATTATAAAAATAATATATGAAGTTAAAGAATGGATATGTCATTCACCTTCATAAATAAAGGCCATGAAAATCACTTTTACAATAGGAACAATACTTGACTCAGTCATTTTCACACTAAACCATAACCCATCATATATGTATAAAAAGCGACGTTTAAATTAATCTTTAGAAAAAAACTTTTCTTAAGGAAGTTTCACTATATTTGACTGGTTAGACCGTTGATAAATGAACATTTATAGTGGGAGGAGATAGATATGAGAAATAATAAAATACAATCTGATCATGAAAAAAAGGATGGCAGATTTGTAATTTATATCGAGAATTATGAAAGTAAACTTTTCGCCTCCAAAAATCAAATACAACAATTAAAAAAGAGTTTAAATGATTATAAAATCGAAAAAAAAAAAATAAATAACCAAATTGAAGAAATCTCCAATATGACAGAAATGATTCAAGTAAAGGAGCCTCGATCTCATACCACCTCCATCCATTCGATTGATAATGAAGAAAGATTAGAATTGGAACAGTCATTGACTGAAATTCACAACCAAATAAAAATTTTATTAAAAAATAATGGGAAACTGAAGCAGGATATTAAAAAGAAAGATGAAATGATAAAAAAATTAAGGATACAGAAATATGCATATCAACAAGAGGCTATGGATAATGGCGATTTAGTTCAAATCTTTGTACAAAATACGAATTATCTTTCATTAGCCCTTGAACAAAGTAAAGATGTCATCAAGAATCACTTAATAGAAAATGAAAAGCAAACAAATAAATTAACTGAATTTTACGAAGAAAGACAGTTGCAATTAATGGAGGAGTTGGCGAATTTAGATCAGTTGCTAACTAAGCACAATGAGAAAGAAATAATCTTGAAAGAGAGTGTAAAGGAAAAAGATCAACAGATTAATCGATTGCAACAGAAATTAGAAGAATATGAAAAGAACATAGAAGATCAAAAACAAGAACTTATTTTAAGGGATCAAAAAATTCAACAATTGGATCAAAATTGGGCGGAGTCAAAAGATTTAAAGTCTAAGAAAGAATGTCAAGAGATGTATATGATAAAGAAAGGGAGTTGGCTTCGTATGGTCTGGAGCTTTTGGAGTAAGGAGAATGAAAATCAGTATATAGAAAAAATCGACCAATTGAATCATACCATCAGTGAATTGAAAGAAGGGTTATCATACTATAAGGATTTATTGGAGAACATGAATAGTCATTATAAGCGGTACGAAAAAAACGAAATAAAGAATTCTATTCAGGTAAAGGAACTTAATGAATATTTGCAAAATTTTAAAGGCAAAGAAGAGGATTATTTAAGAAAATTTAAACAATTAGAGAATGAGCTTCTTGAATATAAAGAAAGAAATAATGACTATAAGAATCAATTAGCCGAGATGAACGAAACAATCAATGAACTCGAAAAGAAAGAAAAAGAGTACAAATCTCAACTAGAGAAAATGAAAATAAATGAAATAGAACAAGCGCAACAAATGAATCACACGATCCGAAGTTTTCAGGAGAAAGGAAGGCAGTATTCGGATCGATTTAATCCCACAACAACCAATCAGACGCTAGCTAAACCAAAGGGTAAGAAAAGATTTAATAAACAAAAACAGGGGGAAATGCAACAAACGAAACAGAGATATGAGATATTAAAGCGATATTATCCCCAACTACAATCACAAAAATCTATTTTTAATCCTTTTAAAAATTCATGATCCTTAAGAAGAGTTACCAGACCATAAGAAGAATGAAAACCCCTTCCTGGAAAAATGATTATGTGAAATTAATTAAGGAGTGAATTAAATGACACCACAAGAGATCAATGATATGTATAGAAAAGTAAAAAGTGTTTCTGCCGGAAAAAAAGAGAACGAAAGAACAAAAGCGGAGCTAAAAATGAAGCAGCCCACAGTGAAACAAGTAAGTCAAAAAAAACAAAAGGTGTATGTTTCGGGTTCCCCAAAACCAAGCTATAGAAGCTGTTGTGGCCGAGCGAAATAACAGCATCATAAACGGAGTCGTATATATAAAAAAGTCAGTAATGAACAGTATGATCGAGCATTGCAAACAAGAAATGCCATATGAAGCCTGTGGGTTACTTTCAGGAAGGAACGGGAAAAACGAAACACTTTGGAAGATGAAAAATATAGTGAAAACTCCAACATCATTTGCAATGGATGTAAATCAAATGGCTTTAACCTTCAATATGATGAAGCAGAAAGTAGAACAATTAACAGGAATTTATCATTCTCATCCCACCGCAGCTCCTTATCCATCAAAAAATGATATCGAAAATACCCATTATCCTAAAGCAGCCTATTTTATTGTTTCCTTTGCATTTGGAACATCTAATGTGAAATGTTATCGCATTAAAAATATGAAAGTTACTTCTTTACGAATTTTCCTTCTGGACTAATAAAGTTAGAAGTGAAGGGACTAGTGGATTTTGGAAGTCATTAGACTTATTCGATCATCCCAAAATTCTTGTTCAAGAAAGCCTCCATAATTATCCTTTGTTTAAATCTGGAAAATAATAATTTCTCCTCCATTAAAAAGCTATAAATTTGTTAAGCAAACTTCCTAGGAGTTTATGATGACCCCTAGGAAGTTTGTTTTGCATATGATGCTACTAATACATATACAATATACATAATCTTTAGTATAATCATAGAAATCATTTTGAAGGGAAAAAAGAATATGTGGGCAAACAGGAATGTGTGGATTATTTTGTCTGGGGAGTTAATCGCAGGGCTCGGTTTATGGATGGGGATTATCGGAAATCTTGAATTTATGCAAGAGAAGGTTCCTTCTGATTTTATGAAATCCATCATTCTATCTATTGGGCTTCTTGCTGGGATTTTGGTTGGACCACTAGCAGGGAAGATAGCGGATCAAAGTAGGAAAAAGACCGTGATGATTTACTCTGGTCTTGGAAGAATGCTTAGTGTTGTCTTTATGTTTATAGCTATCTATACTGGCTCTGTTATTTGGCTAGTTGTATTTGTCATTAGTATTCAAATTGCGGCTTCCTTCTATTTTCCAGCACTTCAGTCAGCAATTCCTTTAATCGTAGAGGGAAAAGATTTATTACGAATGAATGGGGTTCATATGAATGTGGCGACCATTACTCGAATTATCGGAACCTCTTTAGCAGGAATTATGCTAGTTGCGATGTCATTATATATGCTTTATTTATTCTCATTTATTGCCTATTTCTTATTATTTATTTTTACGATGTTTTTAAAAATGGATGAAGAACCAGAATTGAAAGATAAGAAACAAGAAAAAGAGGAAGCAAAAGGGAGTTTTAAAGAAGTGTTCCCTGTAATTAAAGGACTTCCGATCGTATTTATGACACTGGTTTTATCATTAGTTCCGATGTTATTTCTTGGTGGCTTTAACTTATTAGTTATAAAAATAAGCGAATTTCATGATGATTCCTTGATCAAAGGGATGATTTATTCAGTTGAAGGAATTTCATTTATGCTTGGAGCTTTTTTGGTCAAAAAAATGAGTAACTACTGGTCACCATATAGTATTATGTTTTTCTTTTCCATCATCGTCGGTTTAGCACAAATATCCTTGTTTTTTGTCGCTTCAAAAATTGTGGTGCTAGCTGCATTTGGTATTGTTGGATTTTCCGTAGGATGTTTCTTTCCGACTGCTGCAACCATTTTTCAGACTAGAATACCAAAAGAGTTTCATGGGCGTTTCTTCTCATTCCGTAATATGTTAGATCGAGTTATGTTTCAAGTCGTTCTTCTTGGAACGGGATTTTTGTTGGATCTAGTGGGGATGCAGTTTATGGTGGTAATATTTGGGTTGATCTCAGTGGGATTAACCACCCTTTTCTATCTACAATATAGACGACAACGTTCCCAGGAAAGTAATGAAAAGACAACTTCGTTTAAGGAGAATTTAATGCAATGATCTTGACGAATGGCGCAATTCTTTGAGAATCTAGGAAAATTCCCCTGAGAAATTAACATCAGCTATCTGATTTCTATGCTAATCTTTCTTTTGTGCATTTTAAATAATTGATTCACACAATGTAAACAGAATCGTTCTCGTGATGATCAAAAGGGATATCCCCAATGCACTTAAGCATTGGGGATATCCCTTATTTAAAACTCACTGAATGAAGTTGAACTTTATAGAAGCTTTTTCACTTCTTCATATTCTTCTTCCGTAAATACACGGGAGCGTGTAATGAAATGTTTGTCTTCTACACTATCAAGTGAGAAGGTTGCACCTCCACCCTCTGCTACATCAATGATTAATTGGGTATGTTTCCAATAATCGTATTGGCTTTTATGCATGTAGAATGGAGTGTCACCGATTGAACCGAGATAAATATCTGAATCTCCTAAAAGAAAATCTCCTTCACTGTAACACATTGGGGCAGATCCATCGCAGCAACCGCCAGACTGATAAAACATAATGGCACCGTGAATGTTTTTAATAGATTGTATTAATTTTAGTGCCTCATCTGTTGCAACAACGCGTTCCACCATTCGGATCAATCCTTTCGATTTAGAAGAATCCTTGAGGCTTTTTATCGTAACTTACTAATAAACATTTTGTTTGTTGATAGTGATCTAACATCATTGCATGATTTTCACGGCCGATACCAGACATTTTATATCCGCCAAATGCTGCGCCTGCTGGATATTGATGGTAAGTATTAGTCCAAACACGACCAGCTTGGATACCACGGCCTGCACGGTAAGCAATATCACCGCTACGTGACCATACACCTGCACCTAAGCCGTAAAGTGTATCATTGGCAATTTTCATCGCTTCATCGAAGTCTTTGAATGTTGTAACCGCAAGAACAGGTCCGAAAATTTCCTCTTGGAAAATACGCATTTTATTATGACCTTTGAATACAGTTGGTTTGATGTAGTTCCCATTTGCAAGTTTCCCTTCAAGATGGTTTTCTTCACCACCAATTAAGCATTCAGCACCTTCTTCTTTCCCAAGTTTGATATAAGAAAGGATTTTTTCTTTTTGTTGATTAGAAGCTTGCGCACCCATCATCACTTCTGTATCTAGTGGATTTCCAATTTTTATCGCTTGTACGCGTTCTAATGCACGTTCCATAAATTTGTCATAGATTGATTCTTGGATTAATGCACGAGAAGGACAAGTACAAATTTCACCGGAATTTAAAGCGAACATGACAAAGCCTTCGATTGCTTTATCTAAGAAATCATCATCTTGGTCCATCACATCTTCAAAGAATACGTTTGGTGATTTACCACCAAGTTCAAGAGTGACAGGGATAATATTTTCAGTTGCATATTGCATAATTTGACGGCCAACTGCAGTTGAACCAGTGAATGCGACTTTTGAAATACGTGGGTTCGTAGCAAGTGGTTTTCCGACTTCAATACCGAAACCATTCACTACATTAAGAACACCTGCAGGAAGCAAGTCTTGAATTAACTCTACTAATACCATGATAGAAGCTGGAGTTTGTTCAGCTGGTTTTAAAACAATACAGTTACCTGCTGCTAGAGCCGGGGCAATTTTCCATACTGCCATTAAAATTGGGAAGTTCCATGGAATAATTTGTCCGACAACACCAAGTGGTTCTTGGAAATGATAAGCTACTGTATCATTGTCTAATTGAGTTGTACGTCCTTCTTGAGCACGAATAGCACTAGCGAAATAACGGAAATGATCGATTGCTAACGGAATATCCGCATTTAATGTTTCACGGACAGCTTTCCCATTATCCCAAGTTTCAGCAACAGCGATTTTTTCTAAATTTTCTTCTAAACGATCTGCAATTTTATTTAAAATACGAGCACGCTCAGCTGGGGAAGTTTTGCCCCAGGCATCTTTAGCTGCATGTGCTGCATCTAATGCTAATTCAATATCCTCTGCTGTGGAACGAGCAGCTTTTGTAAAAACTTCACCGGTAACTGGAGATTTGTTTTCAAAGTATTGGCCTTTTACAGGAGCAACCCATTTGCCACCAATGAAATTGTCGTATTTTTCTTTGAAGTCAATTATAGCCCCTGGGGTATTCGGATTTGCATAAATCATATTAATCTCTCCCTTATAATGATAGTGAAATTTCACCTGATGAATGCGCTTACGCTTCTATTTAATAGGTAGCTGTAATCATCTAGGTTTTGTTTCTATATTCATAATGTTCCTCCTTACGAAAAATTTCAAGAGATATGCATGATTCCGGAAAATACTAAATTATTATATTATTTACTTATTTACCGTTTGAATGTGTTTAAACTCTTATCTATCAAGGGCTCTACGAGTTCCTGAACCATTAATTCATTGATTTATCGGTTATAATTCCCACTGTAGAAAAAATATTGTTGGAGAAGAAAGAGATTTGAATGAACATAAAATATATTTAGAAACTATCCCATTTCTTTCATTTGAAAACGTTACCTGCTACCATTACTTATGAGAGTTATATTCGTTAAAGGAAAATTGAAAAATATTAATAAAGATTTTTATGATCCGACTATGAATAAATGAAGACGACATACAATATAAGAAAGGGAGGAGAATGATGGCACACTGCACAAATTGTCATATTAAATGGAGTGTGAAAGAAATATGGTCTCTCGGATTTTCAAAGAATGGGAAAAATTGTCCGAACTGTGGGCATAAGCAATATATTTCATCTGAAACCCAACGAATTTTCACTTTGGGATATGTAAGTCTCTTGTTCATCATCATTTTTCCTTTCTTCATCAAATTAAGCAATGAAGATGAATTTTTTTGGTAGACATTAAAAAATTTCATAAGACCACAATTAAATTCTAGAGGAGCTATCAATATGTCCAATTCTTGGAAACGTCCTAAATTAATTATTCCAAAGACAAAGGGTGAATGGGTTTGGGACATCGTGGGTTTTTTCTTTTATTTTGGATCGATTATTTTTCTAATATCTGTTTGGAATATTCTCCCTGAAAAAGTTCCCGCTCATTATAATGCTGCTGGAGAGGTGGATCGCTGGGGATCAAAATGGGAACTCATCATATTACCTAGTGTAGGGCTATGTACACTTCTTTTCATGCAAGTGTTTGAGAAATTTCCTGAAGTACATAATTATCCGAAAAGATTCAATGAATCGAATGCTGAACAGTTTTATTTGCACAGTCGGAAAATGCTGAATCAGTTGAAAAATATTTGTTTAATCATTTTTGCGCTTATTTTATTTGAATCGGTTACTATTGCTTTAGGATGGAGTGGTGGCTTTGGAATATGGTTCATACCGATTGTCATTTTAGGTACCGGAATTCCAATCATATTGGGGATTGTCAAGCAGAGAAAAATTAAATAAAAGATTTTCATAATGCAAGAGAATGTGGAAAAATTTCGGGAGGTATCGACTAATCACGAAAAAATGAAAAATAACTCCATGCGACTTTCAATGTGATTTAATACTTCAGAATGAAAAAAAGTAAATAGGTGATGGGCCCATGTTTTTAGCTTGGAATGAAATTAGAAAAAATAAATTTAGGTATATTTTAATTTCCGGTGTGCTGATGCTTATTGCCTACCTAGTCTTTTTCTTGTCGGGGCTTGCCAATGGTCTTGAGAATATGAACCGTGACGCTATAGATAAATGGAAGGCTACGGGAATTATTTTGACTAAGGAATCGGATAAAAGTTTACCACAATCATCTATGTATTTAGATGAAGCAAAAAAATTAAAAGGTGTGGAGAATGCGATAATTGGTCAGCTTAACACCATTGCAAGAAATGAAAAGGTGAAGGCGAATGTTTCGATTTTTGGGATCGAGAGGGATAGTTTCCTTCAACCAAAGATCATCGAGGGGGAAATGTACTCTAAGGTGTATGAGGTAGTGGCTAGCGAATCTTTGAAGAATGATGGCTTCTCATTAGGAGATCAACTTCAACTTTCTGCTACAGATAAAGTTTTAACCATTGTTGGTTTTACGAGTCAATCGCGATTTAATGCTTCTCCGGTTGTCTATACAAGACTTGACACCTTACAACAGGTGAAATATGGGGGAGCTTATTCTGAAAATCAAGACAGAATTAACGGAATCGTGATACGTACATCGGATTTATCCTCTGTTAAGACTTCCCCTGAACTTGAAGTGGTCGAGATTGAATCCTTTATTGAGCATTTACCAGGATATACAGAACAAGGATTAACGTTACAAATTATGATTTATTTTTTATTTGTTATATCTGCCGTCATTGTAGCTATTTTCCTTTATGTTTTAACCGTTCAAAAGAAGAGTATGTTTGGTGTGATGAAGGCTCAAGGGATTTCTAATCGTTTTCTTGCTCAGTCTGTTGTTGTGCAAACCTTTTTAGTAACTGCAATTGGGGTGGTTTTAGGGTTTGTGTTGACGGTCGTAACGGGGATGTTTTTACCTAATGCGGTGCCAGTGTCGTTCGATTATATCACAATGATTTTATATGGTGTTATCCTAATAGCTGTTGCGATATTGGGTGCAATTTTTTCAGTCGTTTCGATTGTGAAAATAGATCCATTGAAAGCGATAGGGGGATAAAAATGGCCGTTTTACAATTAGTGAATGTGAAGAAAGTATATGGAAAAGGTCATAACCAAGTAAATGCCTTAAAGGAAACAAATTTTACTGCAAATAAAGGAGAACTGATTGCGATTATCGGGCCATCAGGGTCAGGAAAAAGTACTTTTTTAACAATTGCAGGTGGATTACAAACTCCCACTGAAGGGGATGTGATCATTAATGGGCAAAGTTTAATTTCATTAAATGAAAAAAAACGCTCAAAAATTCGCTTGCAAGAAGTTGGATTTATTTTGCAGGCATCCAATCTTGTCCCTTTCTTAACTGTAGATATGCAAATGAAGTTATTGGATAAAGTAAAGAAAGGAAATATGTCAAAGAATAAATTAAACAAGCTCTATGAAGACTTAGGAATTACCCGCTTGAGAAATAAATATCCTGCTGATTTATCGGGTGGAGAACGTCAAAGGGTTGCCATTACCAAAGCCTTGTATAGTAATCCATCTGTCATTCTTGCGGATGAACCGACTGCCTCACTAGATTCTGAACGTGCTTTTGAAGTAATGGAACTGTTAAAAAATGAAACAAAAAATAAAGAGACAACGACTATTGTCGTGACACATGATACAAGATTAATTCAATATTTCGATCGTGTTTATAAAATGACAGATGGCGTATTAAAATTAGAGAAAGAATTAGTTGAAATGATGTAATGAAGGGGTCCGTGTATAAGTTCCTCTTTTGACCATTTTTTGCGAATGCATTCTGTCTATTATTGGGCATACTACAAATGGTGATGAAGATGCCGTGTAGGAATCAAATTATTAGAATTGCTCTCAAAGAATTATCATTTAAGTATGTTTTAAAATATCCAGGCACACTGACAGAGGGTGGTGCCTGGATATTTTATTGTTGTTTAGGATATTCAGCACAGCGCCTATCGTCTAGCGAATTTCTCCGTTTTCTCCCTCCGATAAGTCAACATCAGCTCGTAGACTACCTCGCAGTGTTTCCTTTATCTCAGTCGAAAAATACAAAATCCGTACGCCGATGAACTAGGCACTTCCACTTTTACTTATTGTAAATTTTATGTTTATTTTGTAAAAAAATACATCCTTATGAATATTTTAATAGTACAATGAAGTTAGAAACGTTCACTTTGAATAAAAGGGAGTCTGTTATAAATTCTAATAGAGGGGAAATGCGGATGAACGGTTTATCCAAGCAAGAGAAAAGCTGGACTATGTATGATTGGGCCAACTCTGCCTATTCACTTATTATCACAACAGCTGTCTTTCCATTGTATTTTAAAGCGGTTGCTTCTGACGCTGGCTTAACTGGTCCAACATCTACTGCCTATTGGGGTTATGCAAACTCAATTGCGACATTCATCATTTCGATTTTAGCTCCTCTACTTGGGACGATTGCTGATTTTAAAGGTTTTAAGAAGAAGTTTTTTGCTTTTTTCTTTGGACTAGGTGTAGTATTTACAACGATTCTCGCTGTTGTGCCAACAGATCAGTGGTTGTTTTTGCTATTTTGCTATGTGTTCACAGTTATAGGTTTTGCAGGGGCAAATATTTTCTATGATGCCTTTCTTGTTGATGTTACGAATGATGAACGTATGAATAGGGTTTCTTCGAGGGGATTTGCGATTGGCTATATCGGAAGTACTATTCCATTTGTGATCAGTGTTGCGCTTATTCTGTTAGCCCAAAATTCCACGATTCCAATCACAGTCGAAACGGCTAGTAAAGCTGCATTTGCGATCACAGCTCTTTGGTGGGGGTTATTTACAATCCCTCTTCTGAAAAATGTACAACAGAATTATTATGTGGAACGTGTAAATAATCCTGTTGTTTATAGTTTTGAGAAGATTTTTAATACTTTGAAAAGTATTCGATCCTATAAACCGATCTTCTTGTTTCTTCTTGCTTACTTTTTCTATATCGATGGGGTTCATACCGTCATTACGATGTCAACCGCCTACGGGTCAGATCTTGGAATTAGCTCTTCAAACCTTCTAATCATTTTATTTGTTACGCAAATCGTTGCGGCACCTTTTGCAATTTTATACGGAAAACTGGCTGATATTTTTAAGGGGAAAATCATGTTATTTGTGGGAATCGGAATGTATATCATTATTTGTTCTTATGCTTATTTTTTAGAAACGACACTCGATTTTTGGATCCTTGCGATGCTTGTGGCTTCTTCCCAAGGAGGTATACAGGCATTGAGTAGAGCGTATTTTGCCAAACTTGTTCCGAAAGAATCAGTCAATGAATTTTTCGGATTTTACAATATCTTTTATAAGTTTGCGACCATTCTCGGCCCCATGTTAGTCGGTGTAACAGCACAAATAACGGGAAATACAAATAGTGGTGTGTTTAGTTTAATCATTTTATTTTTTATCGGTGGCATCATTCTTTGGAAAGTTCCTGAGAAAAAAAGAGTAGATCCATCCTCGGGCATTTCGATCAATTGAAATTGGATTTGGTTTTATCCAATCTTAACGGGCAGTAAAACCTCCACCTCAAAATGATTTGGAAACAAAGAAGATAGGTGGAGGATCACTGCTTCTTTTAGGCAGCTTTTTTAAGATGATTTTACATAGGCTGGATTTCCCTTACGCTTTTCCTAGTATTCTATGTTTGCCTACAATGTACTTGGGCAAGAATGAAATATGAGGTATAGTAAAAAAGATAGTGAACGCTAGCGCTTATTGAGTTTTCTAGAATAGCTGTTCATATAGAGGACCGGGAGAGGAGAGTTCAGCTTATGAAAAAGATTGGTCGGAACGATTTATGCCCTTGTGGGAGTGGGAAGAAGTACAAAAAATGTTGTGGAAAGAGTAATGTAGTTTCAATGGATCGATTAGTCGAAAATGAATTGAAGGAGATTCAACTAGATATTTTTCAATATTCCCGGAAATACTCCGTGGAAATAGATGAGTACGTTGAGGAACTATGTGATGATTTTGATGTTCCTTATGAAGCGTTAGATATTTTTCACTTTTTCGTTTCAACTTGGTATATTACATATGTCAAACTATCGGGACAAACCATTTTAGAGGAGTTTATAGATGGTCATTTACACACATTTACTAGACAGAGAATAAAAGAAATAGTGAAATCATGGGCAGTTTCTAATATTACTCCTTCGATTTCAATGATCCTTGAGCAAGACAATCAATTGACTTTAACTTTACAGGATATTTTTACAAATGAGGTCAAGAAGGTTAAAGAGCTAGGTGAAAGTCGCGATGTAGAAGTGGGTGGACTTGTACTTGGTACCATTTTACCAGCAGGAGAAAAAAACGTATTTCTCACAAGCTTTATTGATTTACCATCCGGACAAACTGATGGAATGCAGTCATATCTGCTTAAGCTTTATGAAGATAGTGGGAAAGAGAATCCTAAAGATTTTACTTCTGAATTTTTCCCTGAAATCCTTTCGCTATTTATGTTTGGAATTCCTGAACAATCGATGGAAAATTTAACATGGAATTTACCAGAACATAAGAAAGTTGCCGATGAGTTTATGGATTATATGTCTGATGTCAAAAATAGTGAGATAGTGACTGATTTAGGGCTACTTATATGGCATCGATTCTGTGAAAAGCGAAATCCAAAAATTAAAAAAGTTGATTTATATGTAGCTGTGCTTGTTTATTTTGTAAGTCGAATGTCTGAATTCTCCTGGGGGATTACGCAAAAAAGATTGGCAGAGGAATTTAATGTGTCGGCAAGTAGTATTTCAGCAAAATATAATGAAATGGAAGAAATCTTTTATGAAGAAATAAACCGTCTAAAGGATGAAAATTTGTCGTCATTTTATGATGAAGAAGATATTGATTCGAGTGCCCCTTTTAATACAAGAATGACCATGGAACGTGAGCTTCGTAAGTTAGAGCGTAAAATGGAGAATATGAATTTTGAATCATTGGATGAAGTAAATGAATTCATGAATCAACAAATCAACCATCCTAAAACGGCATCGGAACCTTTATCAAATAAAGAAAAAGCACAAGAATTATTATTTGATGCTTATGAAACGACGGGCCCTAAACGATTTCAATTAGCCAAAAAAGCATTGAAACTATATCCAAATAGTCCGGATGCTTATCTTATTTTAGCAGAAGAATATGAATGGGAGCCTTTGAAACAACTTAAACTGTATCGTAAAGGTATTGAAGCTGGAGAAAAAGATTTAGGACACGATTTTTTCAAAAAGAATAAAGGCCATTTTTGGGGAATTGTTAGTACCAGACCTTATATGCGGGTGAAATATGAGTATGGTGTTCTTTTAATGGACTTACAAAAATATGAAGAAGCGATTAAACAACTTGAAGATCTTTTAGCGTTAAACCCATCAGATAATCAGGGAGTTCGCTATGAATTATTCCTTGCTTATGTGGAATGTGGATTACTGAATAAGGCAAAATCATTATTAATGCAATATCCTGAGGTCACAGCAAATGGGGCATATAACGAAGCACTCCTTGGGTATTTGGAGAATGGGTTGTCAAATAAAGTAAAAATACAAATGGGAAAAGCAAAGGAAAAAAATCCGTATGTAATTGATTTTTTAATTGGTAAAAAGAAGCTTCCGCTATCTGCTCCGGCAGCTTATCAGATTGGTGAAACATCTGAAGCGATCATTTATGCCATAGATCATCACCATATTTGGAATAAGCATCCAGAAGCAATAGAATGGCTTAAGCGCATATAATGAATATCCATAATTAATAAGAAAAGGATGAATATATAGAGGAAACACTTGCAGGGGGGATTTTAGTGGATATTTTATTAGAAAAAGTATTTGTAGGGAAACCAAAAACGGTTGGGAAAAAAGAGGCAAAGGAACCGATGGATCGTGAATGGACAAGTGGAATTTTTAAAGAACCCGTCCAAGGGCCAATTTGGGTTGGAAAAACAAATGTAGCGGGGGATGGGCAAGCCGACTTAAAGCATCATGGAGGGCCGGAAAAAGCTGTGTTTGCTTACCCAACTTCCCATTATATCTATTGGCAAAAAGAGTTAGGGTCTGTTGGTATGATGGCAGGTGGAATGGGAGAAAATTTCTCAATGGGAAATATTACAGAAGAGATGATTTCGATTGGTGACACATTTCAAATTGGTGAGGCGATCGTCCAAGTTTCACAGCCAAGACAACCATGTTGGAAGCCTGCACGCCGATTTAAAATAAAAAATTTAGCATTATTACTGCAAAATACCGGAAGAACGGGTTGGTATTTTCGTGTATTAAAAGAAGGATTCGTTGAAGAAGGGCAAAAGTTCATTTTGTTAGACCGCCCATTTGCAGAGTGGACGGTTGCTAAATGTAATGAGATTATGCATGTGGATAAACGGAATTTGGAAAAGGCTCAAGAACTTGCGAATATCGACTTACTTGCAATTAATTGGAGAACGACTTTAAGAAATCGTGTGGAAAAAGGAGAGTCTCAAGATATTCGTAATCGAGTGCTCGGACCAAATGAATAATCTATTAAAAAAGAGACGGCCTAAAATCATTCATAAGAATGGACGAGGCAGTCTCTTTTTTTGAACATCTATTATTCTAACAAAATGTATCGGTTGACTTTGGATTTTTTAAACCGAAAAGTGGACGGATAAATAAAGCAACATAAGTTCCAAGCAAGGCCATGATGGCCCAAACCCAGCCATGAAGACTGAAAGAAGCAATTCCACTAAAATAGGCTCCAATATTACATCCGAAAGCAAGACGGGAACCGTATCCCATCAAAAGCCCGCCAACGATAGAAGCTGCTGCAATTCCTGGTTTTATTTTCTTTGGCTTAAAGGTACCTTGAGCGGCTGCTGAAATAAACGCCCCTAAAATAATGCCGAAATTCATGACACTAGTAGAATCAGCTAGGACAGTTTGAGTAAGAGCATCCCCACTAGCACCGGAGAAAAATCTCCAACTTGCTACATCAACACCCATAGCCATGAGGATCTTTCCACCCCAAAGAGCAAATGCTGAAGTAATCCCCCAAGGAGTTCCTCTCACCGTTAACACGAATGCATTTAAAATAGCTAAAACAATAGCAGCGGTAAATAATGGCCAAGCCCCGCGGATGACTTTTTTCCATCCAGTCGTTGTGGCAAGTGGCTTCATCATTGGTGGATTCTTTCTTTGGGCAATTTGAATCGTTATCCAATAAATGATGGCGAAAAGAATTAATTGTACGATTAATGCCCCTGAATAACCAAGTCCTGTAGATTCAGCTAAAGAAAATGGTTGAAATGAAGGGGTATCCTCCATCCAAAAAGTAAAATGATAAGCCCCAAGGACAGACCCGGCGATAAAGGCTGGAAGGGTTAATAACATGGAAGAAGCTCCACCGCCAACTTGATATAGTGTTCCAGAAGCACATCCATTTCCTAGTTGCATTCCGATTCCAAAAATAAAGGAACCAAATAGTAAACTTACGCCAACAGGTGAGATATATCCTGCAGGTGTTATCCCAGTAAAGCTGATACCTGACCCGAGGATGAGAGCAAATAAAATGGATGCAATTGCAAGCATGAGCATATGTGCTTGTAAACCTTGGACATTGCCAACAGACACAAGCCGACGGAAAGCTGAAGTAAATCCAAACCGTGCATATAAAAGTGTGATACCTAATGCTAGACCGATGATAAATAGTACACCTTGTGTCCAATTTGCAACAGAAACAATGGATAAAAGTAGAATGATAGCAATGATAATTCCTGCTGACACAAGAGTTTTTTGCATGGGATTGAGACGTGATACAAAGGTCGTTGATTTATGATCCCATTTAGATTGTGTAGTAATCGAAGGTTGAGTCATTTTTACACCTCTTATCCTATATAAATAGTTGGAATTTATTTTTTATCATCATACCGCATCTAAATAGCAAAGTAAACAGTCAACAGATTCCATTCTTGCAAATATCTATGACAATAGGTCTTTAAGTTTTTATAAGGTCTGTTCTATAATAGATTTTGTATGAATCTTTTTTCATAGTTATATAATCATATAAAGGGAAACTTCATTCAGTTGGAGTATACTGCCTGTTAAGGTGGGGGAAAACATCATAGAAATGGGGCCGAAAGAGTGAAAATAAAAACAAAACTGATGATGATCATGACGATCTTAATTATTACGATTATAGGTCTTGGGTCATTTTCTATGTCTATTATTAATTCGACAATAGACCAAAATCACCAATTAAAAAATAAAATGGAGATTCAAAAGGGAGTAACATCTATCCAATATCGTTTAGCTGGTCTATCAAATGATGAAAGGGGGCTTATTATAACTGGAAAAAGTGAGTATGCTGATGGAATGAGAACAAAGGCGAAGGATGTTCAAAACAAGTTAGAAAAATTACAAACGCTTGCAGATGAGAAAAAATATAAGAGGGAGATCATCGCCTTAGAGAAAAGTTTTTTTGAATTTTGGGAAATCAATCAACAAGTGATGACGATTGTCGATACGAATCCAAAAAAGGCTGAAGATCTTCATTTTGGAGAAGAAAGAACTTTAAGAAAAGAAGTATTAGATCCTAAAGTCAATAAGATCGTTGGTATGTTAAATACAGATGTGAACAAGTTAAAAACTGAGATCGAAAATAAAGGGACATGGAGTCAAGTGGCACTTCTTGTCGTTGTCATCATTTCTACACTAATAGGGATCATTTTAACTTTCTCGCTTTTACGATCTATTCTTCGACCATTAAGTATCATGAATCAGCAATTAGAGGAGATTGCAAAAGGTGAGGCTGATCTGACCAACCGAGTTCGGGTGAATGGGAAAAATGAGTTTGGACAGTTAGCTCATTCATTTAATTCATTTGTGGAATCACTTAGTGGGATCATAAAACAAATTGGTCATTCGTCTGAATTAGTGACTACCTCTGCAGAAGAACTTTCAGCAAGTACAGAACAATCAAAATCAGCATCCGTACAAATTTCTGAATCCATGCAAACGATCGCAAATCAGAATAATGATCAAAATCATTCCATGGGGAGTAGTTTAAATTCAGTACAGGAATCTTTACAAGGCTTGCTGGCTGTTGCTGCTAGCGCAAATGCGGCCGCAGAAGTAGCCACTACGATGAAAGATCGAGCAGAAAATGGGGCAGAATCTGTAAAAAAAGTGTTAGGGCAAATGGAATCAATTGATAAGTCTGTTCACCTTGCGGGTGAGGGTGTTGAATCATTTGTAACAGCTACGACGGAAATTAAAGAAATTTCAACGCTTATAACTGAAATTTCAGACCAAACCAATCTACTCGCCTTGAATGCTGCGATTGAGGCAGCGAGAGCAGGGGAACATGGAAAAGGATTTGCTGTTGTCGCAGAAGAAGTGAGGAAATTAGCCGATCAAACAAATGTTTCGGCGGGAAAAATTGAAACCCTCGTCCGAACCATTCATAATGAATCAACTGAAACCGTAAGAAATATTGAACTTGTTCGTAAAAATGTTCATACAGGGATGATTTCATCAGAGCGAACCGTGGAAAATTTTTATGATATACTTGATTTCATTGAACAAGTGACATCGCAAATACAAGAGGTGGCTGCAACAACACACCAAATGACAGCAGACTTTGAAAAAGTAGAACACTCCATAAAGGAAATTACCGTGGGAACGAAAAAAACAACGTCGCATTCAGAAATGATTGCAGCCGCAACCGAGGAGCAATTAGCCTCAATCGAGGAAATTTCCTTCGCCATCACTTCATTATCAAAACTAGCAGAAGAACTACAAATGATGGTATCTCGATTCAAAGTTTAAAGCCGAAAAAGAGACTTGATTCATAAAGAATCAAGTCTCTTTTTTACCCAATTTGAGGATTCCTAGTTTCTGGATGGTGCCTGTCACCCCTTTATTTATACTGGGATCTCCATTTTTTCTTTTTTCTTCTTTTTCTTACTTGTTCCTTTCGTTGTGAATAATCGGTATACGGCTGGGATGAGTAGTAATGTGATCAAGGTAGCGAACATGAGACCGGATATGATGACAGTTGCCATTGGTGCTTGGTAATTACTAGCTGTACCGGATGCTAATGCTAATGGGAGCATACCACCAGCCGTTGTTAAAGTAGTCATAAAAATAGGACGAATCCGATTATTTCCTGCTTCAACAAGGGCATCTTCCACTGTGTATCCTTGATTTCGAAGCTGGTTTGTACGGTCAATGAGCAAGATGGCATTATTTAATACAATTCCGATGAGCATGATGATTCCCATTCCAGACATGATGCTTAGTTCCATTTGAGTAATAAATAAGCCAAGAATGACCCCCACAATCGTCATTGGAATGACTGACATGACAATCAGTGGATGACCAAGATGATTAAATTGGACAGCCATGACGAAGTACACTAAAAAGAGTGCAATCGCTAAGATTAGAATCATTTCTTTAATCAATTCTTGTTGCTGCTCTAAATCTCCAGCAATTGAAACGGTATATCCTGTAGGGCTATCGTACTTTTCAATTAATTTTTGAACCTCTCGATTAATCGTACCAAGGTCTTTTCCTTCTATATCAGCTGAAATGGACATAAATCGTTCTCCATCAACGTGGGAAATTTCATTAGGAGTTTCCACTTTTTTCAGTTCTACAAAATCTGAAAGTTTTTTCTCCCCATTTGCCGTTGGAATCTTGATATCTAGTAGATCGGTTTTCGTCTCTGTTGATTCCTTCCATTTCGTAGCAATTGGAACTTCTTCATCCTCAAAAGTCATGTTTCCTATTGGCATTTGTAAAAATGCTTGTTCCAAAAATTGTTTAATTTGTAGTTGAGACAATCCAGCTTTCTTAAGCTCCCCTTGCTTTAATTGAATCACTTGTTCTTCAGAAGTCCGTTCCATCGAATTCTTCACTCCAACGATGCCTTCAATTTCTTGAAGTTTCTTTTCAACATCGCCTGAGATCTCTTGTAATTTCTCGAAACTTTCTCCTTTTATATTGACTTGAACAGGGGAACCGCCACCACCTGACATTATATTCTGGACTCCCTCGACCGGGTAATTTTTGTCCAAGTTGCGTAAAGATTTGAGAATCTCTTCATTTACTTCTTTTTGTTCTCTTTTAATATCTTCGCCTTTTGTCATATTAATGAGGGTAAAAAACATATCGCCATTGTTAATCACATAGTTGGATTCAACGTCTTCGATTGAAGAGAGTTTTTCATCAATGGTTTTGGCGATTTTTCTTTTTTCCTCCATAGATACCCCTGTCTCTAAATCCACCATTAATTCCGAGTAACGGTTATACATATCTGGCATAATCGCCATAGGTATTTTCGTTACGAGTAGTAATGAACCGACAAACATGAGAAAAAAGAGGGTAATGATCGCAAAACTATGGCGTTTCTTCTTAATTGTCCATGATACTAATTGATTATAAGATCGTTGTAAAAATTTTCTTTTCTCTCTCTTCTTTTGTTTTCGCAGTTTTAATATTTTTTCAGAAAGAGAAGGGATTAATGTAAAGGCAATGATCACTGAGCTGATGAGTGTAATCGCTACAACAGCTGATAGCATCATGGTGAATTTTCCTGCATCACCACCCATTAAGCCGATTGGTAAAAAGACGACAATCGTTGTTAACATTGAGGCAATGACCGCAGCAGCAACTTCTTTCGTTCCTTCCAACACAGCACTAAGTGACGCCATTCCTTGTTCTTTCTTTTTATAAATCGATTCAAGTATAACGATGGAGGCATCGACCATCATCCCAATTCCCAATCCAAGACCAATTAACGTTAACATATTAAAGCTATAGCCAAACACCCACATGGTAGCAAATGTAAGGAATACAGATGTTGGAATCGAAAGTCCAATAATAAAAGTCGCCCTAATATTACGTAAGAAAAGGAGGAGTACTACAATCGCAATAAGCCCACCGATTAAAATATTACTTGTTACACCATCAATAGAATCTTGGACATAGTCAGCTTGAGCAACTAATTCATTTAATGTAAAATCTTTCACGAGATTTTCATCCCGGATTTTTTGAATTTCTGTACGGATTGCCTCAGCCATCTGAATTTGTGTAAACTCCGAAGTACGGCCTACTTGAATGAAAATAAAATCCTGTGTCCCATTTTTCCATACATAAGAGGAGTTTTCTTTCGGTTGTAAGGATACATTAGCCACTTCCTTCAACTCAATGGAACCATTTGCAGAAGGAATACGAATATTTTTTATATCCTCAATGTTTTCCAGTTTTGTATCCCAGCGGAGAGTGGGAGATTCTTTCTCTTTATTTAATTCCCCAAGTGTACTTTCACTATTGATCTCGCCAATCGCATGAATTACTTGAGAAATATCTAGTCCGTTTTTGATAATTTTATCACGATCAAACTCAATAATCACTTCGTTTTCGACAACTCCAGATAGGGAAACTTCCCTTACTTCTGGTAATTGTTCTAATCGAGGCTTTAAGATGTTCTTCGCAAATGAAGTCATTTCACTCATGTCTCCATCTGACACATCTAGGAAAAATTCGTAGCTTTGACTTCCACCAAATTGTGCAGCGAAGGCATCTGTTATGGCAGAATTTTCGGATTTGGTAGCGTTGACAATGGCTTCTACTTCTTTGATTAATTCTTCTCCACGCCCGCGTTCAAATGTCATTTGTAAAGAAGTTTGCCCAATATTTGTCGTGGAATGGATCGATTCAACCCCATCTAAAGCTTTTACTTTTTGTTCTATCGGGTTTGTAATCGTTCTTTCTACTTCAATAGCAGACATTTCACCTGCACTAATTTCTACAAATGCTCCGTCTAATCCTACATCTGGTAATAATTCTTTGTCCAGTTTAAGGGTAGCAATACTTCCAAACACCATGATTAATACAACCATTAATCCAATAAGAATTTTTCTCTGAACAATAAATTTTAAAAGATTCACTACCATTCTCCTTTATTAAAATAGTGTGATTTATCAGAAAAACATGCACTCTAAAGTATACATGTTCAAATGAGGGACCTTCAACCATTTTTATGTAATTATTACAAAATCTTTAAGTAATATGATCGTAGATTAATGGGCAAAAAGACCTTTATTTCAAGAAAGTTGGAAAATCATGAGTAGAAATTCAAAATCAAAAAAGGCTAGACCCGGATTGATTGAAGATTAAGAGGAAATATTTCACACATCCCATATTCATTGTATCTTCATGTTAAAAAATATATGACGTGCAAAAGTTGTAGTTTTATCTAGGTCTGTAGACGTAGAATAAAGGGCGTAAGGGAGTAGCATCAAAAGAAAAAAATAGGACCTCCTCTTGAATGAGGAAAGCCTATCGTAGAAATATCTCGACAAATGATTTTCATTTATACAGTATAAAATGGGGAATGGCCACTTCGCCAATAAGAATGGGCAATTTGGAGTCTTATGGGTACTTGCACGACCGTTTTTTGAACCCGTTCGTGGATTCCTAAGCATGAATTTAATAGATTTGTCTATTTCCCAGATAAAGTCCATATAATTGTGTAAAAAGAAAAGGGTCAAATTCTCCCTTCATGGTTACAATGTTTAATGCAAAATAGAAAACATTGGAAATCA
>NZ_JAUSUC010000006.1 GCF_030813365.1 Oikeobacillus pervagus | reverse complement strand
TCTCTTTTGGCCATAGTTGATTCTCCTCCGACTTTTGTTGAATCAAGTTTATATGACCTTAACAAATCTGTCCAACTAAGTGTAACCTATTCAGATTATGCATAATCAACACGCGTGATATTAGAGGTTTGTTATATGAGGATACAATTGATGCAGGGACAGTTTTTACTGACGAAGATGAATATTTTTCTGATTATCCTGAATTAGTAGAGAAATATGTTGAGTTGAGAGTTGACAGAATCAGTATAGAATTCTTAAAGACATCTACTAATAATAATTAAAAATAGGGAATGTACAAAAGAAATAAATGAATTTTATAATCTATTTGGTATTGGTGTGTTATTAAAAATAAAAATCATAGTAGTTTACTACTATGATTTTACTAGCGAAACTAAGCTATAAGATTAAGGGTGATAACAATGAGAAATGACATTTTAAACTTTTGAAGTGCTATTACCGGTAACAAGACAAAAACAAAGAATTTAAATAGGCTTGTTGGTTTAAAAATAGAATTAGTAAATTGCTTTATCTAGCTATCTTATAAAGCACTTGATTGTCTTTTAGGCAACAAATATTTTTTTGAAATTTAAACTTTGGGAGATATTGGAAAATATTTATGAAAATTCATAACTCATGATGATTGTACCGTCATGGTATTATGTTTCAATACTTGGAAAGCATGAAAAGTACGATAAACCGGGCGAGATGACATTTTACATGACAAGGATACTTATGACAGGGCATTGGCAACAAACAAATGAGATCGTACAAGCTCGTGGCGATAAACAATGTATAAATAAAAAGGCTGTGTTTAATTTGTAAGTTAAATAAGTAAGACTTTGATGTAATTTCCCCAATCCTTAATGGGCATTAAACTCTTACTGAATGAAGTTTCACTTTATCAAAAGAGGGAATAGTCTCATCGTTTTTTAATTGGATTATAAAAAGGTATAATTTGGAATAAAATAGTGGAATGCAAGAATTGAGCCCTCTGATTCTTCATTTCCAGAAAATAATTTAGCTTCTAATTATTCAGAATATACTTGATTTTGTAGTATATTTAGCGCATAATTTTAGTACATAAAAGCGTTTAAGTATTTTGGCGTAAAAGGGGGAAATTGTATGAAAGGGAAGTTGAAGTGGTTAGTATCGTTGGGGTTAGTAAGTTCGCTCTTTCTTGCTGGATGTAATGGGGGGGAGGACTCTGGAGATTCAAAAGAGGGCAATAATGACAAAGGAAAGACATATAAAATTGGAGTTTCACAATTTGTCGAGCATCCTTCATTAGATAATGCTTATAAAGGATTTAAAAAAGCTTTAGAAGATGAAGGTCTAAATGTTGATTATGATGTTCAAATCGCACAGAATGATCAAAATAATAATCAAACCATTGCCAATAATTTTGTAGGGGATCAAGTTGATTTAATATTTGCCAACTCAACTCCAAGCGCGACTAGTGCTTTAAATGCTACAAAAGATATTCCGATTGTCTTTACTTCGGTGACAGACCCAGTTTCTGCGGGGTTAGTGAAATCAATGGATAAACCAGGCGGGAATATTACAGGAACAACGGATTTGCATCCTGACTCAATTTCCAATACGATCCAATTTATGGCCGAAAATTTTGACGGTAAACGTGTTGGGGTTATATATAACGCAGGAGAGCAAAATTCAGTCGCTCAAGTAAATGAATTAAAGAAAATAATGGATAAGAATAAATTAAAATTAGTACCAGTGACCGTCTCTACTTCGGCTGAGGTAAAACAATCAGCTGAATCTCTAATTGGAAAAGTCGATTTAATTTATATCTTTACAGATAATACGGTTGTTTCTGCTCTTGAATCTGTTATCCAAGTAGCTAATAAAGAAGATATTCCATTATTTGTAGGGGAACTAGATTCGGTTCGACGTGGAGGCTTTGCGGCTTACGGCTTTGAATACTATGATATTGGATATGAAGCTGGGCAAATGGCTGCTAAAATTTTGAAGGACGGGAAGAAACCAAGCGAACTTCCTGTACAACCTCCTCAAAAATTAAAATTATTAATTAATAAGAAAGCAGCTGGAAAAATGAAGATTGAAATCAAAGACGAATGGAAAAAAACAGCTGAATTCGTAGAATAAATAGGGTAGGAGCTGACGTAAAATGCCAGCTCCTTTCCATTCGCTGTTACTTCTAAGGAGGAAAGATCATGTTTACAGCTATGTTTGGATCTGTAGAGGTGGGAATTATTTATGCCATTATGGCATTAGGTGTATACATCTCATTTCGAATATTAGATTTCCCTGATTTAACAGTAGACGGAAGTTTCGTAACAGGGGCAGCGGTTGCAGCGATGATGATTACAACAGGATATGATCCATTTCTAGCAACGGTTATTGCCTTGTTTGCCGGATTTTTAGCTGGATGTTTAACGGGGATTTTGCATACGAAAGGGAAAATCAATCCATTATTATCAGGAATATTAATGATGATCGCTCTTTATTCCATTAATTTACGAATTATGGGGAAGCCCACTGTTCCATTACTAGCAGAAGAAACCGTGATAACGAAACTACGAACATGGTGGGATTCAACTGGAATTGATCAATGGATGAATAATATTTTAGAGAATATAGGGTTAGGGGCTTTTATCCCTGCAACTTGGGGCATTTTACTTCTTATGATTGTATTAACGGGATTCATCAAAATCATTTTGGATCAATTTTTAAAAACAGAAATTGGATTGAGTTTACGAGCTGTAGGAGACAATGATGGAATGATTCGAAGCTTTTCTGCTAATACAGATTGGCTGAAGGTTCTTGGATTAGGATTATCCAATGCGCTTGTTGCTTTTTCAGGTGCGTTAGTTGCGCAACATGGTGGCTTTAGTGATGTTGGGATGGGAATTGGAATGATTATTATCGGTCTTGCTTCTGTCATCATCGGTGAAGCTGTCATCGGCAATAAAACCATTCGAAGTGCTACATTTGCTGTGATTATAGGAGCAATTCTATATAGGATTATCGTTACGTTAGCATTAAGGGTGGAATTCTTAGAAACAGGGGATATGAAACTTATAACTGCTGTCATCGTAGTCTTTGCTCTAGTCGTACCAAAAATGATTGGACAGCAAAGAGCGAGAAAAAGAAAGAAAATAAGAATGTTAAATGAAGGAAAAAATATTCGGCAGAGTGGTGATCAAGTTGCTTCAATTAAATCAGATTTATAAAGTATTCTACGAAGGGACCCCAGATGAAAAGGTCGCAATCAACTATGTGAATTTACATTTAAAGAAAGGTGATTTTGTCACAGTCATTGGGAGCAATGGAGCAGGAAAATCAACCTTAATGAACATCATTTCGGGAAAGTTATTTCCTGACCTTGGGGATGTTCAGATAAATGGTGTAACGATGACCAATAAATCTGAACATAAACGCGCAAGAAAAATTGGTCGTGTGTTTCAAGACCCGATGGCAGGTACGGCCCCAACAATGACGATTGAAGAAAACTTAGCACTGGCCTATAATCGTACGAAAAGACGGACATTACAGTATGGCGTCACCAAAAAAAGACGTGATTTTTTTCGCGAAAAATTAAAAATGTTACATTTAGGGTTAGAAAACCGATTGCAGGCGAAAGTCGGATTGCTATCTGGAGGGGAGAGGCAGGCACTATCTTTACTGATGGCAACATTTACAGAACCAGATATTCTTTTATTAGATGAACACACGGCGGCATTAGACCCCGCTAGAGCAGAGCTTATTACAAGTTTAACTAAATCTATCGTTCGACAGTTTCAGTTAACGACCCTAATGGTCACTCATAATATGCAACAAGCACTAGATTTGGGAAATCGTTTGATCATGATGGATAAAGGGCAAATTATTTTTGAAGCTAATGAAAGTGAAAAAAAGATGCTTACTGTTGAAAAATTATTGACTGAATTTCAAAGAATCCGTGGGGAATCCCTCTCTAGTGATAAAACTATATTAGTCTAATAAGGTAGTACTGGGTTTTTACTTAGCTTAAGAAAAATTTGAATTCAACAGAAATAGACAGACTTTGCAGATGAAAATAAGGTATACTATTGATAAACGGATATAAAAAGAGGATTGATATTTTGATACTCAAAACGATTGAGTTTCACACTGCAAAAGGTCAAAGGGTAAAAATTACAGATATTCCAGTATTGGAGGAGGATAACCCGTTTCATTTTTCTGTTCAAATCCGTTTGCAAATACTAGTGAATAAGGTTTACAACCAAGGAAATGGAAAAGAAACGCATTCCTTTCGAAATTATTTGAAGAAAGTGTTAAAATGGCCTGATTATGAAAAGCTCTTCAAAATCAATGAGTTAAAAAATAATGCCTAAAGTTACATTCGGGTGAAGCAAAGTCGTAAATGAAGGAGCGACTATTTTGTTTCACCTTTGTTTTTTTTTTTTTTTTTAATTAAAAGGAAAAATAGGAAGAATTGCATAAATGTTATTTGCACCAGCGACTTTTAACGATATAATGTCAAGAGACCCGAGTAGTATAGTTAGGAAGTGAAGTTGTGAAATCAGTGAAAATAGTAACGGATTCAACTGTGGATCTACAGCAAGAGGAGCTGCAACGTTTCAATATAACGGTTGTTCCATTAACGATTTATATAGATGAAGAATCCTATTTAGATGGTGTGGAAATATCTCCGTCCACTTTCATTGAAAAAATGAAACAATCGAAAGAATTACCGAAAAGCTCTCAACCTTCCATCGGTCGGTTTGTTGAAGTTTATAATGAACTTGGAAAAGACGGGAGTGATATTCTATCGATTCATATGACGGGTGGAATGAGCGGAACAGTCCAAGCAGCAGAAGCAGCCTCCAAAATCTGTGATGCCAATGTAACGGTCGTGGATTCCCGATATATTTCAAAAGCTCTAGCTTTCCAAGTGGTGGAGGCAGCCAACATGGCAGCGGAAGGAAAACAAATAAATGAAATCATTGCAAAGCTAGAAGAAATTCGGAAACAAACAAAACTTTATGTGGTTGTTGACACTTTAGAGAATTTGGTGAAAGGTGGCCGGATTGGAAAAGGGAAGGCTTTTATCGGGTCTTTATTGAATATTAAGCCCATTGCGAATTTAGATAATGGGGAGTACAATCCTGTAACGAAAGCGCGCAGCCATTCACAAGTTGTGAAGTTTCTTTCCAAAAAATTTGTTGAAGATATAAAAAATAAAAAAATTATGTCCGTTGGTTTAGTGCATGCGGAAGGGTTAGAATTAGCACGAAAATTAAAAGAGAAAATTATTGAATTAACTGGTTTCGATAAAATTGAAATTGAAGAAACAACACCGATTATTTCCACACATACAGGAATTGGAGCGATAGGGTTTATGTATTGGTTGGAGTAATGAGGTTTGTTTGTGTAAAAATAAAAAAACAGGAGACATTCTCCTGTTTTTTTACTAGCTTGGCATCGGAGTTGGCGTCGGCTTCGCATAGCCTTCTTTATATTGTTGATCGATTTGTTGACGAATGTCTTTTAATGATTTTCCATCATTATACATTAATACAGATTGGGCAGCAATTTCCAGACAAACTCCACATCTTGTACCATGATCATCCCATACAACTTTGTCCTGATCGATCTCATGCACGAAGCAATTCAGATTACTTTTATGTCCAACAGAATCACCGCACCCACAATAGCAAGGCATATATTTTAGCACTTCCGGATGCTTAGCTGCGGCTATGTAGATGGCCTTCATATTCTCATCCTTATCCTTTAAAAAAGATGGGATTTCATCAACTGAATTCGTTGTTTCCTGAATATCTCCACTTGCCATATCTTCATGAGAGCCGTGAGATTCATGTGAACTTGCCTCTTCATTTTCCGTATGATGCTCATCGCTTTTGGATTCATTAGATGTATTGCACCCTGCAAGGAGCCCCATTAATGAAAATAAAATGGCAAAATATAAAACGCTCCACTTTTTCATATAGACACCTACTTTTGTTTTTTTCATCATACCATGTTTTGAAAGTAAATGCTTTATTTACGTCGATTAAAAACTTGGAAAGTGAATTTGACAGCTGTTAAATCCGTTTTATTTCAAGGAGTGGAGAGTCGCTAAAAATAAAGATTAAAGATGGAGAAATAAATATTTCTTGTGTGTTTTTTCATAAACTTTCATAAAATAGAAGGAAAGGAGTTTACATCAATAGATAGGAACAGTTTTCTATTTCGTATTGTTCATGTCGTGCTATAATGATAATACTTTAAAAAAGCGGGGTGAACGTCTTGAGAAAAACCATCATTTTTCTCTTCGCTTTTGTAATGGCTCTGTCGGGGTGCTCATTGTCCTTTAATGAGGATGTAACAAAGCAACCAGATGAACCAAAAAATCAAACAGCATCTAGAAATATGATTCCGAAGAATTTGCATATTGTCTCTATCGGGGATTCGCTCACTCGGGGAATTGGAGATAGTACGAATCAGGGTGGATATATTCCTTATTTGCAGAAAGATTTAGAAAATTTAAACGAAGTCAATCGTGTACAAATTGAAAACTTTGGTGTACGCGGGAATCGGACAGACCAATTATTAGATCGGTTAGAAAAGAAAGAAGTACGAAATGCGCTAAAGAAATCCGATTTTGTTGTCATTACAATTGGTGGAAATGATGTGATGAAAGTATTTCGAGAAAATATCGCAAAGCTTGAGGTGGAAGTATTTGAGAAGGAACGTACTGCTTATGAAGAACGATTAAATAAGATCTTATCAACCGTGAGAAAAATTAATTCGGAAGCTGGAATCATTTTGATTGGTCTTTATAATCCCTTCGAAAAATGGTTCTCGAACATAGAAGAAGTAGATGATATTATTGCGGACTGGAACCAAGCAAGTAGAAATATCCTGAATCAATATGAAAGATCTCAATTTGTCATGATAGCTGATATTTTTCAAGATCAAGAAGAAAATTTACTTTATAAAGATCATTTTCATCCGAATGATGAAGGATATAAACTGATTGCAGACCGGGTTTTTCATAGTATTAAAGGTAAGAAACTCGTTGATTTAGTAACGAAAAATTAGGTGTGAGGATGAATAATAAGGATGAAAACGAAATGGAAGCGAAGTTTTTTCTTATTGCTAGGGATGAACCTCTTTATTTTGGCCATGATCATTATTTTGATATTTTTACCAACGAAAAATGATCCATTACCCGTCGATGTGGCGAATCAGGGTGACGACCCCGTGCAATTCCATGTGAATACGAATAGGGAAGATTTAAATAAAATTATTAACGCTTACATTAAAAAGGAAAATCAAAAAAGCCCGATTGATTATCAAGTCATCTTAAAAGATAATGTAGAACTTCACGGGGATGTAAAAGTGTTTTCTGAAGATGTTGATTTCAAATTAACGTTCGAACCCAAAGCGTTAAATAACGGCGATTTGGTGCTAAAACAGAAGGGGATTTCATTAGGTCAATTAAAATTACCTGTTTCTTATATTCTGAAATTTGCACGGGATTCCTATAATCCACCCGACTGGATTCGAATTATGCCAAATGATAAAATGATTTATGTTTCATTGAAAAAAATGGAGTTGAAAAGCGATATGAAAATTCGCGCTGATCATTTTAATTTAAAAGAGGATGATATCCGTTTTACTTTGTTAATTCCAACTGAAAAATAATAGAGGTTTTCTGAAAAGTCCTGGCCCCTTTTTCAACCGATATTCCCATTGTCTTGTGAGATAACCGAGTTCATCGGATGAAGGGTACCAGGTTTTTTTGTATTTAAGTAATTAAAATCGAAATATCTCCTTCAGTCATCATTTTTCTAGAATGACTATTTTAAACGATGGAAGCTCATGATGTTGAATACAGCCAATGAGGATAATGGTATAACTTTTTTGTGGATTCGTTTTGAATTTTGGAAGAGAAAAAATGTGGTTTTTACTACCCGCGACTTTCAAAATAAAATTCAATGTCATGGGAGTAATGGCTAAAGGTTCTGATAATTCTTTATAAGAAAGGTCTGGGAATACAATGTCTCCGTGTGGGACGGTTACATCTATGGCTGGTGCATCAGGAGATAAATGTAGAAAACGGACACTAGCTTCGTTTTTGGCTGTTTTCACTTGTAAATCATAAGGTAATAACTGAAGTTTTTTATTCATTCCGGTTGCGCCAATTAAGTAGTTCCCGCTTTTTATGGTGATTTTTTTACTAAATATGGATGTCGTGGAATCACCAGACGGGTAAATATCAATATAATAGTTGCCGTAAGGAACAGCCAACGTTTTACTTAATTTACCGAATGCGAGTCTTTGAACGACTGGGCGATTATTCACATAAATATCGATCAGCTCCGTCTCTGGTGCCGCATTTAGAAATTGAAGTTGGCTGTTCTCTCTCCACTGTAATCTAGATGGGCTTTGAATTGCACGATTTAAATAATAAAAATGTTTTATATAATAATCTAAATGCTTTTGTGGATTTGCATATTTGTAATAATCGGCCATGACATGATATTGATAAGCCTTCTGAATATATTGCTGTTGTTTCACCTCAAATCCTCCTTCTCTATAGGTTCCTGCCTATATTGTATGCGTTTTTCAAAAGTTGGTGTCTTTTTTATTTTTTGAATGGTGGGAGTCGATTCAAAAAGGAAGTTCGCCTGTTTTCAAAAATTCTTTCTATGTTATTTTTGGTAAAATTCCACTCTTTTCCCTTTACGAAATTTGATGAATGCTTTATATTGAAAAAAACTTTTTTGAAAGTAATGAAGGGGGATTTAAGTTGCGAAAGTCATTTTATCAATATTTAATGAAGTATCGCGAAACACCTGCGAAAGACGATCTGTCCCATTTCGCCAATGAAGTATTTAATGATCACGGTTTTCCTAAATTATCGGAGGAATATGATGAGCTAAGTACGTATTTGGAAATGAATGGTCATTATCTTAAAAGCATGTCTACTTTCGATGAAAGTTGGGAGCTGTATAAACAGGATGAAAGTGATTAAACCTTATACTTCTTGTGGCCTAAGGTTTAATCAGCTTGTTTTTCCCTTCTACTCTTAGATTGTGACAGACAGTGCGGCTTTTGCATATTGCCTGTTCTGATTTAGACAAAATTCTAATATTTTCTTGTTATACATTACCAGGATTGATTAATTTTTGTATTCCTTCTCCAGCTAGCTTTCCCTTATTTCCCAATTTTTATGGATAGAAAAGAAAAATGTGAGCAGCCATGCTGTCGTCGCATATATTAATAAAAAGGACAACGAGGAGATGGGAGGCTATGGGGGAGAAGGATAATCCAAAATTTAACATCGGCGATTCAGTTGTCATTATTATTTACGGAACGGTTGGTGTCGTCACCAATATCATGAAAGTTGAAGGTGAAATTGTGTATGAAATTAATCACTGCGAAGGTCTTTTTAAAGAACATATTTTACAATTTGTTTCTGAATATCAAGGGCGCATTTTAGAAAAGGAACAAATCGATATTGAGTATAGCTTTTTTTTCGGGGATTTAGTGAAGGTGAAAGGATATGAAAAAGATCTGTTTCAAGTCGTTGGTTTAAGAACAGAAGTTTGGAGATACAAGGAAGATTCATGGGAAGATGTCATTTATGAGTTAACAAGAATTCCTGATGGTGAGTGGCTTGAGGCACATGAAGATGAATTATACTTAATTGCTGATAGTGAACATGCGAATCGTTTTCTAAAAAAATTCGAAATGTTTTTGTCATCTAGGAGTAAACTTAAGACTTTACCAGCGCCAAAATCCCCAGAGAAAATTATTGATACGTTGCTGGATGCGTTAAATGATTATCAATTACTATATCAAACCTTTCAGGACAACTATTATCATGAGCGGATCGAGGAAATTAAATTTAGATTAAGAGAAATCTTATTAAAATGGGAAAAACAAAAATTGAAAAGAAAAAAAGAATGAAAACAGTAGTTATAAAACTATTAATGAAAACATAAATTTAATGGTGAAGGGGGCGATCAGGTGCGGGAAATTGAAGTGTATATTGATACAGAAGAAATTGCTGAATTCTTTTTCCAAGAACTTATTAGACGAGGGTTTGTTCCATCTGAAATGGAACTGGATGAAATCGCTGATATTACATTTGATTACCTACTTGCTAAATGCATCATTGATGAAGAAATTGAGGAAGAAGAATAATGAAGGGATTAGAAGTTTGAAGAGTTCCCGCATCTCTTGTAAGTAAAGGATGGAATGTAGTTTTCCATCCTTTTTCTGTAACCTCTTATAAAAGAAAAAACAATCTCATCATATCAAATGATTTGATAGATTTAAAAAATGAAACTTCACTAGCGGGTTATACGTATAGAATAGTAAAACAAGTTCATGGGAGGAAATATGATGTCTTTTTTTAATAAAGTTCTTGCAAGTGTTGGAATTGGAAGTGCGAAGGTTGATACGAAGCTTGAAAAATCAAGTTTTATAGCGGGTGAATATATGAATGGGGTGGTAGAAATTAACGGAGGTCAAATAGAACAAAAGATTGATGCTATTTATATTACCATTTTGACCACTTACATCCGCGAATCAAATGATAAAAAATATACAGATCATGCCGCCATACAAAAAGTTCAAATATCAGATCCTTTTACTATTCAAGCCAATGAAATAAAAACAATTCCTTTTTCACTACAATTACCTTTGGATACCCCTATTACGTATGGACGCTCCAGAGTATGGCTAGCAACAGGATTGGACATAAAGAACGCGGTTGATCCACATGACAAGGATTTTATTGAAGTGCGTCCTAATTCTCTTACTTCTGCAATATTGGAAGAAATACAAAAACTAGGTTTTCGATTGCGTGAGGTAGAATGTGAACAAGCATCTAACCGAATAAGAAGAAGGTACCCGTTTATTCAAGAATTTGAATTTGTCCCAACGAGTGGTCCTTTTCGTGGGAAACTGGATGAGTTAGAGGTGATGTTTTTAGAACAATCTGAGCAGTCTACTGAAATATTACTTCAAGTAGACCGCCGTGCACGTGGAATTGGGAGTTTTCTTGCCGAAGCTCTAGAAATGGATGAAAGTTTTGTCAGACTTTCTGTTGCGATTGAAGATCTACCACAATTACGGTCCATTCTTCAACAAACCATTAGCAAACATTGTTAAAAATCCCTATTTACCGATCTCTCGACAAAAAAAGAAAAAACAAGTCAAAACAAGTGAAGATTTGATGAAGGATTCGACAGGTTCAAAATCTAATAGAAAAAGTAGAAAGAAATTTGGAGGGAGAGAGGGAAAATGGATAAAATTTTTTCGTTTCTTACAATGGGAATGAAGAAGAAATATGATGTGACGTTTTTTCAAACACCTCGTTACGGAGATGAACAGGGATATTCGCCCGTTTATCAGTTTCATATTGATGGAAAAAATCATGAAGAAGTATTAGAAAATTCTTTTCGCACATTTAATGTTGCCGATTTAATCCCTTTTGATTTTTCAGCACGTTTAATGACAACTGGGGATATTATTTACATAAATGAAGGGAAACAAGAACATTTTTATCGTTTGGAGTCGGGAGGATGGAAAAAGATCAAGAGGGAATATGTACGATGAATGGGGAAAAGGGAGGCCCCCTCAAGTTAGGTGAAAAACCTAAGAGAATACTTTCCTAATATAACTCGCTATGGAGGGTCTCATAGCGAGTTTTTTGTATTTGTTTAGGGAATTATAAAATTTATAGTTGGATATCGCTTTCGTTTCCTTTATCTCAGTCGAAAACTACGAAATCCGTACGCCGATGATCAAGGCGCTTTCGCTTTTAATCGTCTAGCTTCAGCGCCTATCGGCTAGCGAATTTCTCCGTTTTCTCCCTCCGATAAGTCAACATCAGCTCATGAAGGGATTCGCTGTGTTTCCTTTATCTCAGTCGAAAACTACGAAATCCGTACGCCGATGATCAAGGCGCTTTCGCTTTTGTTTATTATTGATTATTTCCTGGACCGTTTTTACGTCCGCTATTTGCTGAAAATTCTTTTCCATGAGCATTATGTTCTGCCTCTATTGCTTCTGGTGGAATATGATTATTCTTTTTTGGTGCATTTATACGATTCCGATGTTTTTTTCCCAATGGTTAAACCTCCTATAAATTTTCACGGTCACTTTTTGAAGAACTTGGTTTCGTAGTTGACCGAGACTTTGGATTGGTTTCATTTGCATGTTGAACTGCTTGCTGTAGTTTTTTACTCATATTCTTTTTTGCCATGATTCTCTCTCCTTTCGACCTTAGTTTGTCCTAACGGGGAAATAGTATGAATGTTAACGTTTGCATACGATGATAAATTGACTTAAAATGATCATGCTTATTGATTTGAAGAGGAGGAATTTGAATGAGTATACATATTGGAGCAAAAGAAAATGAAATTGCTGATACCGTTCTATTGCCAGGGGACCCATTGCGCGCAAAATATATAGCTGAGACATTTTTAGAAAATATTAGTTGCTATAATGAAATCCGGAATATGTTCGGATATACAGGTATGTATAAAGGAAAGCGGATATCTGTTCAAGGAACAGGAATGGGGGTTCCTTCGATTTCCATTTATATTAATGAATTGATGCAAAGCTACGAAGTACAGAATCTCATTAGGGTTGGAACATGTGGAGCGATCCAAAAAGATGTCAACGTTCGCGATGTGATTCTCGCGATGACGGCATCAACTGATTCACAAATGAATCGTTTCACATTTAATGGGATTGATTATTCCCCGACTGCCAACTGGGATTTATTAAAAAAAGCGTTTGATGTAGGAACAGAAAAGGGATTAAGTTTAAAGGTAGGGAATGTGTTTACCGCTGATATGTTTTATAATGATCATGCTGAACATGAAAAATGGGCCCAATATGGGATATTAGCCATTGAAATGGAAACAGCAGCATTATATACATTAGCGGCTAAATTTGGTCGTAAAGCTCTTTCTGTTCTAACCGTCAGTGACCATATTCTAACAGGTGAAGAGACAACAGCAGCGGAAAGACAATCCACTTTTAATGAAATGATTGAAGTTGCACTAGAAGCAGCTATCAAGGAATAAACAAGTTTTGCTCCTGTTTTTCACAGGAGCTTTTTGATTGTCCAGTGGGATTAAAAAAGGTACCAATTTTCCTTTCCTCTTAATGGCGAACTACGGCCTTAGGTGGTATGATAAGGACGAGAAAAAATAGAATAGGTGAGAAAATGAACAAATGGTTTATTGCATCAGCAATCGTCTTCCTTTTAGCAGGCTGTCAAAATGCAGATCCACAAAAAACGGAAGATACAGTGAAGAAAACGGTTCATCAAGAAAAGAAAACAAAAACAGGGCCACAATTAAAGGCTGTATTCTTTAATCAAATTAAAGAGGTGAATGGAAAAAAAATCATTGCAAATCCCGAAAATACGTTATCCCTTGTAAATAAACATTATTTTCTTCCTGGTGAATATACTCCAACTGATTTAGTTCGCCCTAATGTCCGATTTTCATTTGGCGATCAAGACATAGAGAAGAGCTATTTGAGAAAACAAGCAGCGAAGGCTCTCGAAGAAATGTTTTCAAATGCAAAACAACAAGGAGTCCATCTTTTTGCTGTTTCGGGCTATCGATCATATGACCGTCAAGTAGCGATCTTAAACAATGAAATTGCACGGGTTGGAGAAACAAAGGCGTCTCAAGCGGTAGCACCGCCAGGCCAAAGTGAGCATCAAACAGGTCTCTCGATGGATATCTCAGCGGAAAGTGTGAAATTTAACTTAACAGAGGATTTCGAGAATACGACAGAAGGAAAATGGCTCGCTGAAAACGCCCATCAATATGGATTTATTTTACGATATCCTAAAGGAAAAGAGTCCCTTACTGGTTATAAGTATGAACCATGGCATTTTCGTTATGTCGGGAAACAAGCAGCAAAAGAAATCTACGAAAACAAGTGGACACTGGAGGAATATTTTAATAATGTAGAGAAGATTTAAGAGAGGAGATCCCTCTCTTATTTTTTGTGAATTAAAAAAATATTCACTTGTAAAAAATACTATACAGGGGTATAGTATATATAAAGGATTAGTAAAGAGGTGAGGTTATTTGAACCATTTAGATCATTCAAAGAAAACCCATAGAAATGATGAAGAAAAGAAGCAGTTAATGAACCGGTTAAAAAGAATTGAAGGTCAAGTTCGTGGAATACAGAAAATGGTGGAAGAGGATCGCTACTGTGTCGATATTTTAGTTCAAATTACCGCTATTAATTCCGCATTGAAAAAAGTCGGAATGAATTTGCTGGAACGTCATACGAACCATTGTGTGATCGATGCCATTCAATCAGGGCAAGGGGAGGAATCTATTGCAGAATTAATGAAAGTTTTTGAGCAATTTAGTCGGACATAAAAGTGATTATAGCTAGTGAATCTACAATAAAGGGTGGGATCGATGCGTGAAAAACATGTAACACTTCATATAACAGGTATGACCTGTGCAGCGTGCTCGAACCGAATTGAAAAAGTATTGAATAAGATTGATGGTGTTGAAGCGAACGTAAACTTAGCACTAGAACAAGCTTCTATTGCGATTGATGAGGAAAAAGTTCAATATCATACAGTTGTAAAACGAATTGAAAAGTTAGGATATGGTGTTCGGCCTGAACAGATTGCTCTTGATATTAGTGGGATGACCTGTGCAGCCTGTTCGAACCGAATTGAAAAAGTCTTGAATAAAACGGACGGTATTACGGTAGCAACAGTGAATTTAGCAACGGAATCTGCAGACATCGCATACACCCCTGGGGTAATCAATGAAGCGGAAATCATACAACGTATTCAAAAATTAGGCTATGATGCAACAGAGAAACAGAGTCCAGCAGATAAAGAAGAACAAAAGGAAGAAGAATACGAAGCGAAGAAACGAAAACTTGTGATTTCTATTTTTTTATCTCTTCCACTTCTCTATACGATGTTTGCCCATTTACCGATCCAGGTGAACGTACCAGTACCGTCTTTCCTTATGAATCCTTGGGTGCAATTAGTTTTAGCTACACCAGTTCAATTTTTCATTGGATGGTCTTTTTATGTCGGAGCATATAAAGCTTTACGCAATAAAAGTGCGAATATGGATGTACTAGTAGCACTAGGGACATCTGCTGCTTATTTTTATAGTTTAGCTGAAGCCATTCGCACTTTAGGTGCAGGGGAAATGCCACATTTATACTTTGAAACAAGTGCAGTTTTAATTACATTGATTTTATTAGGGAAGTTATTTGAAGCCAAAGCAAAAGGGCGAACAACGGAAGCTATTTCTAGTCTATTAAACCTTCAAGCAAAAGAGGCAACGGTCTTGAAGGATGGAGAGGAAATCAAAGTTGCGATTGAACATGTAGCTGTAGGAGATCTTCTTCTCGTTAAACCAGGAGAAAAGGTTCCTGTCGATGGGGTGATTGTAAAAGGGGAAACTTCAATCGATGAGTCAATGATTACTGGAGAATCAATCCCGGTAGAAAAACGCCCAGAAGATACCGTGATTGGTGCCACGATGAATAAAAACGGATCCGTATTGATGAAGGCAACTCAAGTAGGGAAAGATACGGCACTAGCGAATATTATTAAAATTGTGGAGGAGGCACAGGGGAGTAAAGCCCCAATTCAAAGAGTAGCCGATCGAATCTCAGGGGTATTTGTTCCTGTTGTTGTTGGAATTTCGATCATTACTTTTCTAGCTTGGTATTTGTTTGTATCTCCTGGTAGTACTACGGAAGCACTTGAAGCTGCAATTGCGGTATTGGTTATCGCTTGCCCATGTGCTTTAGGTTTGGCGACACCGACATCTATAATGGTTGGAACAGGCAAAGGGGCAGAAAATGGAATTTTATTCAAGGGTGGAGAACATTTAGAAACTGCTCACAAAATAAATGCCATCATTCTTGACAAAACAGGGACCATTACAAATGGTCAACCGGTTGTAACAGATTTTGAAGCAAAGAATAATCAAGTGTTGCCTCTCTTAGTAGCAGCTGAAAAACATTCAGAACATCCATTAGCGGAAGCCATTGTCAAATACGGAATGGAAAGACAAGTACATGCCCATGAAGTCACTCATTTTTCAGCCATACCAGGCCATGGTATTAAGGTAGAAATCGATCAAAGAACCATTTTAGTAGGGACAAGAAAGTTGATGGAAGATCATCAAATCAATTATCATATATATGATAAAAAAATGGAGAAACTAGAACAAGAAGGAAAGACTGTGATGCTAATTGCTGTTAACCAAATTATCGCGGGACTCGTCGCCGTAGCAGATACGGTAAAAGGAAATGCGAAACAGGCCATTCGAAATTTACAGCAATTAGGTTTAGAAGTGTATATGCTGACCGGGGACAATGAGAGAACAGCTTACGCTATAGGAAACGAGGTAGGAATGGACCCTCGTCATATATTTGCTGAAGTCTTACCTGAGCAAAAAGCAACGAAGGTAAAAGAACTACAACTGCAAGGGAAGAAAGTGGCGATGGTGGGGGATGGAATTAACGATGCTCCTGCGCTTGCCCTTGCTGATATCGGAATTGCCATTGGAACCGGGACAGATATTGCTATCGAAACTGCCGATCTCACGTTACTCGGTGGGGACTTATCCTTAATCCCAAAGGCAATTGGGCTTAGTCGAAAGACGATGAAAAATATCCGGCAAAATCTATTTTGGGCACTTTTTTATAATTCAGCAGGGATCCCAATTGCTGCCATGGGGTTACTTGCCCCTTGGGTAGCCGGAGCAGCAATGGCTTTTAGCTCAGTATCAGTCGTAACCAACTCCCTTCGTTTGAAGCGAGTAAAAATTTAACTATTGACATACGAAAGGAAGGAATATGAAATGGAGAAAGTTACATTTAATGTAAAAGGGATGACATGTGGACATTGTGAAAAAGCAGTAAAGGGTGCACTCCAAGAAGTTGAAGGAGTAACCGAAGTACAAGTTCAATTATCTACTGGAACTGTGGTGGTAAATTACGAGGCAAATGCTTCAGTTGAAAAAATGAAAGAGACTATTGAAGATCAAGGCTATGATGTTCAATAAAAATTTGTTGTTGAGACTACTCCTGAATGAAACAAACAGGGGTAGTTTTTTGTAGTTTTTCCTACCACTTTAGAAAGAAGGGATGTTTTTCTTTCTTAATATAGGAAAAGCTGTTAGAATGAAATAGCTAGTGAAAATTTCGTCAAGTTTTTAAGTGTGTGGTGTATGAAAGTGGTGAAAAAAATGGAAGAAAATCAAAATCAGGAAAGTGCCAAGGAGGACAAACCTTCTCATTACATACGACTAAAAAAATTTCAATTTGTAATGCTTTTATTTTTATTAGTCTTTACTTCTGCAGCAGTTACGATGTTCGCCCTTTCATTTGGAGATGAAAAAGCAGTAAATGTTGGAACGAAGGAACGCGAAGAATTTAATAAATTATATGAGGCCTATGATAAATTAAAAGCAAATTACTATAAAAAAATTGATGATGAAAAACTAATGAATGGCGCAATCAATGGCATGATCGATTCTTTACAAGATCCATACTCCGATTATATGGATAAAGAGGAGGCGGCCAAGTTCAATGAGAGTATTACTTCTTCATTTGAAGGAATTGGTGCCGAAATTCAGGAACAAAATGGATCTATCGTCATTGTGTCCCCAATAAAAGGCTCCCCCGCGGAAAAAGCAGGGCTCAAACCGAATGATAAAGTTTTAGCTGTAGATGGAAAAAGTCTCCATGGGAAGACTTCATCTGAAGCTGTTCTGTTAATTCGAGGTGAAAAAGGAACAAAAGTTTCCTTGAAAATTCAACGCTTCGGGGCAGATGAACCAACGGAAATAACGATTGTCCGTGACAAAATTCCAATCGAAACGGTATACACAGAAATGATGGATCATGGCGTTGCCAAAATTCAAATAACAAGTTTTTCAGAAAATACAGCAAAAGAACTCCGTGAAGCGATTACTAAGATGGAAAAAGAAGGGATGAAATCGTTAGTTCTTGATTTACGTCAAAATCCCGGCGGGTTACTAGATCAAGCGTTAGAAATGACGAACATGTTTGTACCCGAAGGAAAAGTGATCTTACAAATTGAGGATAAAAATGGAAAGAAAGAGCAATATGTATCCGATAATAAGGACAAGGTAAAAGTTCCAGTGGCTGTAGTGATCGATAATGGCAGTGCAAGTGCTTCTGAAATACTAGCGGCTGCATTAAAAGAAGCAGCAGGTATTCCTGTAATCGGGGAAAAATCTTTCGGCAAAGGAACCGTTCAAACGGCGGAGCAATTTTTAGATAAATCCAATATGAAGATCACAACAGCAAAATGGTTAACTCCAAATGGGAACTGGATTCATAAAAAAGGAATCAAACCTGATTATGAAGTGAAATTACCACCTTATGCAGAACTTCCTTTTATTAATCCTGATAAAGAAATGAAGGAAAACGATCTTTCAAATGAAGTAAAATCAGCAGAACAAATGCTAGATGCTTTAGGATATCATGTTGGAAAAGTGGATGGTTATTTCGATGATAATACGAAATCAGCCGTCATAAAATTCCAACAAGATGAAGAATTAGAAGTGAACGGTGAAATTAAAGGCGAAACAACTGTACAACTCATGACAAAACTTCGTGATAAAATCGAAGAAAATGATACACAAATAAAAAAAGCGGTAGAAGTAATGAGCAAAAAGCAAAAATAGTCTTGCCCTTTCCGGCGAGGCTATTTTCCTTTTAATATTCATCTTATGAATGGCTGCTATTTTTGAAAGGATAAAATCATATGAATAAAAAACATGTATACGTATTATCTGGGTTTCTAGGAAGTGGGAAAACCACTTTGTTAAAAAGAATGATCACCTTTTTTCAAGAAAATGGTCGTCGTCCAGCTATATTAATGAATGAACTTGGAGAGGTGTCGATTGATTCCAATGAGGTTGAAGAGGGAACACCGTTGAGGGAATTATTAAATGGTTGTATTTGCTGTACAATTCAGGGGCAACTGGAATCACAGCTTCAAGAACTATTAGGAACGGAATGCTTTGATGATTTAATTATTGAAACTACAGGGGTAGCCCATCCTGTTGAGGCGATTGATGCGATTATGACCCCTTTATTTGCGGATCAATTAGAATGGAAGGGAATTATTACGGTTATTGACAGTTTGTTATGGAAAAGAAAAGGAGATCTTGATATTCAGTTGCGTCAACTTCTTCATGAACAAGTGAAACATGCTGATTTAATTATATTGAATAAAACAGATTCTCTTTCGGAAATGGAACGTGGGATCATTACATATGATGTTCAAGATTTAAATCAAATAGCACAAATTTTCATAACCAACTATTCGGAAATCCCGATGAAAAGAATCGCTCAATTACAGATGGGAGAAAAGAAATCCATCATGAAAACAACGGTCAATGAACATTTACATTTATCTGTCTACGTCCATACATTTACAAAGTCGGTTGACAAAAGACAGTTTGAAAACTGGTTAAAAAAATATGTCGATCATCTTTACCGCATGAAAGGCTATATCCCGTTTACCCACACAACTTACCCAGTCCTTTTTCAATATTCATATGGGATGCCCATCTATATACCTGAAGATATGAATATGCCGACAAACCTTGTGATAATTGGGGACAATCTAGATAAAGAGATCATAGAGAATGAATTAAAGGAACTTGAGTATTCTTCTTAATATGGAATGGTTTAAACTACATTTGTTAAATGATTGACATGAAACCACAATGGCTATAAAATAAAAAAGTTCACTTAGAAGAATGGGTTATAAAGTGAGTGAAAGGTCTGCTTAAATTGAGAAAAGAAAAGTTATTTATACTTGAGCAATTGTTTCGACAAGTATTCCGAACAATGAGATATGAGTTGCGTCATATAACAGGGGAGTATTTAAGTAATAATGAGTTTTTTGTTTTAAAAACCGTTCATGAAAATGGCGCAATAAAGGCATCTGATGTTTCGAAGGCATTAGATGTGTCAGCAAGCCATATTACCTCTGTGACAGATTCGCTTGTTGAAAAGAATTTCATTACAAGAAGCCGATCAGCTACAGATAGAAGAATTGTTGAATTGATGATAACAGAAAAAGGCGAAGGAATTTTGGCGGAAATGGGGAATGTAAAATCCTTATACTTTCAAGGAAAATTTAACAATTTTAACGATGAGGAGATTCAACTTCTCATTGAGTTATTCAAAAAAATAGATACAAACTAACTACCATCTATTGGTGGTATTTTTTCTCACATATACTTCACTAAGTTAATTTTTCGCAATACGAAATAATAAAGGAGGAGAATGAATGGAACATCTGGAATATAGAAAGAAAATAATGATCATGATTGCTATTATGTCTGCGATGTTATTCGCATCCATTAATCAAACGATCATTGGTACGGCCATGCCAAGAATTATTTCTGCACTTGGAGGAATGGAGTATTACAGTTGGATTTTCACTATTTATATGTTGACTAGCTCGATTATGTCTATTTTAGTAGGAAAGCTTTCAGACTTATATGGAAGAAAACCGTTCATACTATTCGGGATTGCTGTATTTACGATCGGTTCATTTATGTCAGGATTATCACAGGATATTTTTCAACTCATTATTTATCGTGGAATTCAAGGTATTGGGGCTGGAATGATTATGTCGACCTCTTTTACAGCTGTTGGTGACCTCTTCTCACCACGTGAACGAGGAAAATGGCAAGGGTTAATGAGTGGAGTATTTGGCCTTGCAAGTGTTTTCGGTCCAACATTAGGAGGGTGGATTGTCGATAATGCTGATTGGCATTGGGTATTCTGGATATTCCTACCATTTGGTGTGATAGCCTTTTTGATGATTTGGAGACTGTTTCCATCCCAACAGAAAAAAGAAGCGTATAAAATTGATTACCTCGGTTCACTTATGTTAACTTTAACGATTGTTCCGTTATTACTTGCCTTTTCATGGGGTGGGAAAGATTATGATTGGGCTTCGTCGCAAATCATTGGATTATTTGCAACAACCTTGATTGCTTTACTCATTTTTATCCTCATTGAGAGAAAGGCGCAAAATCCTGTATTACCCCTTGACTTATTTAAAAACAAGATTTTTTCTCTTTCAAACGGGATTGGTCTCATTTTAGGTGCAGGAATGTTTGGGGCAATCATGTATATGCCGATTTTTATCCAGGGAGTCATCGGGGCTTCTGCAACAAAATCAGGATTTGTGATGATGCCATTAACACTTTCTATGGTGGTTGCAAGTGCAATAGGTGGCCAAATCATGACAAAAACAGGAAAGTATAAATTTTTAGCTCTGCTCGGTTTAGCCACAATGGCAAGTGGATTGTATTCCATTTCCTTTATGGATCCAGATACAACGATTATGAGAGCTACAGCGAGTATGATTGTCGTCGGTTTTGGGTTAGGCTTGAGTTTTCCAGTTTTTACGTTAACGGTCCAAAATGCAGTCGAACACCAACAACTCGGAGTGGCTACCGCATCCACACAATTATTCCGTTCAATCGGTGGTACGATTGGAGTTTCATTATTAGGTACGGTGATGAATCGCTCGATGCAGTCAGAAATGGAAGAGAATATGAAATCTTTGGGTGGATCACAAGCCAATGCATTACCACCTGAAATAGTGGAGAAAATGGCAAATCCACAAGTGCTAATGGATGTTGGACAGATGAAAAAGATGGCTTCAGAATTACCTGCAGATATGTTAGGGATGTTCGAACAAATCATCGGAATCGTCAGAAGTTCACTAAGTTATGCAATTACTCATGTGTTTTTAGTAGGTGCCATCATGATCTTCTTCGGATTTTTACTCACTTTCTTTATTAAAGAAATTCCATTAAGAACGTCAAATCAATCCAATGAAAACGAGACTAGATTTAATCAGCACCAAAAAGAATCAATATAATTATGATTTGTGGGGAAAACTCCCTTTTTTTTTTTTTTTAATAGAACGAGTGAACAAATATAAGATAGAACGGAGGGATTTATTTGGGTGAGGATTGTAAGATGCTAGAAGCATATAGACAAGTATGGAATAATCGAAAACTTCCAGCAACGGAAAGTCTTGATGAAGATGTATTAAGAATGGCTATTGAAAGAGAATTGCTTGATGAAAATAGTCATCCACGAGTTCGACGTACAAAAGAAGAAAAATTTTTTTTTGCCATACAAAGATTATGTCAATCTGATCTATCAGAACATGAAAAAATTTCGTTAATTGAATTACATGTACAAATTATGGAGAAATTAAAGGGATAAGTAGATTTTGTTTTAATGAAAGAAAAGCCTAAACTTAGGCTTTTTTTCTTTAGTTTTATCATGAAATAGATGTTAATCATTGTAATATTCCTGTAAAGAATGTTAAGAAGGTGGCTGTCCTAAAAAGCTGTCAAGATTTGATTAATAGAAATATATAGTAGTAGGTCCATGTAATGGGGTAGATGGAAGTATCCCCTATTTTCCTATTCGATCTATGATTCTATTTATACCAATTATTTTCCCTACATTGATGGAAAATATTAACTATTATTCTGTAAAAATATGACACAATGAGAAAATCACCAATATTATCCTCCAATATTACAAAAAACTCATGTTACGATTTGTACGTAAGTTATTCACATTTCGTATCTAGGAGGAGAAAATTTAAATGAATAAAAAAATAGTATTTTCAGTAGCAGCATCATTAACTTTATTAACAGCTCCATTTACTTCAAAAGCTGACGCGGCAGAACCGGTTCAATATAAAAATGTAAAAGTATATCAAGCTCAATGTAATACAAATAATACTACTGATTTAAATAAATGGATTCAAAATTGGTTGAAAAATAATGTAAAAGTTCAAGTGAATAAACAAGTAGTCAATCCAACTATTCAAAAGCCTGAAGCTCAAAAACCTGAAGCTCAAAAACCAGTAGTTCAGAAACCAGTAGTTCAGAAACCAGTACAAAATACGCAAAAACCAACAACAAATGTAACAAAACCAGCCCCTGCACCTACAAAACCAACAGGGAACCAAGAACAAGTAAAAACAGGTTTAAATGCTTATGAACAACAAGTGGTGGATTTAACGAATAAAGAGCGTGCGAAATATGGTCTTAAAGCATTAAAAGTAGATTCAACCTTAAGTAAAGTGGCACGTGAAAAATCAAAAGATATGGCGACAAATCACTATTTCTCTCATAACAGCCCAACTTATGGATCTCCATTCGAAATGATGAAGAAATTCGGTATTTCTTACAAATCAGCAGGAGAAAACATTGCCCAAGGCCAGCGGACACCTCAAGAGGTAGTGACAGCATGGATGAATAGTGAAGGTCATCGTGCAAATATTTTAAGTAAAAACTTCACACATATCGGAGTAGGATATGTTGAAAATGGAAATTACTGGACACAACAATTTATTGGAAAATAAGAACTAGATTGAAGGAAGAAACATCACCGATGAAAAAAGCGGTGATGTTTTTTTTGCAGATATGATCGATTCTGTTCATTTTTTGAATAAAATTCAAATCCAGGCAGGAAATAAGAAAAGAAATAGAGAAGTGTTAATGGAAGAAAAAGGATCATTAATCCAGTTACGGTTCCTAGGGGCTCGAGGTCAAAAGTCAATCCCTTTTAGAAGGAAAAGAACACCTTCTTGCAGGTCTTGTCTTTTGCTAGTCTCCCCTTTACAGTTACATCCGCTTTTGTTCAATCGGAATATTTGCATAAAATGGAGTTGATGAATACTATTAAAATAGAAATATAATATTGGAGAGGATCAAATGGGAAAGAAGACGGTGTTAATAACCGGTGGTGCCAAAGGGATTGGAAAAAGGATCGCCTATCATCTTGCTGAACAAGGTTTCAATATCCTCGTCAATTATCGGACAAGCCAAAAGGAAGCGGAAGTTTTAGTAAGTGAACTAGAGAGTCGTTTTGGAGTCCAAGCATTCTCAGTGAAAGGCGATATTTCATCTCCAACAGAAAGTGAACAATTAATGATCAAATGTTGTACTTTTGTTGATGGTATTGATATTTTAATTCATAACGCAGGTCCGTATATAAAAGAACGAAAAAAATCAGATGATTATTCAATTGAAGAATGGCAATATATTATGAATGGGAATTTAAATAGTGTGTTTTACTTAACAAGACTAGCTCTTCCATATATGAGAAAGAAAAAATGGGGGAGAATCATAACGTTAGGCTTTGATCGCGTTGAGACCGCCCCAGGGTGGATCTATCGTTCCGCATTTGCTGCGGCTAAAACAGGGGTGGCCTCCTTGACCCGAACCATTGCGATTGAGGAAGTGAACAATGGAATTACCGCTAATATGGTGTGCCCAGGTGATATTATTGGGGATTGGAAAGAGTGCAAGATTGAAGATGGCATAAAGGCTGTGGATGGATCAACACCTGTTGGTCGACCTGGTACTGGGGAAGATATAGCTCGAGTTATATCCTTCCTTTGTTCCCAACAATCCGATTTTATTACGGGAAGTATTATTCCGGTTACGGGTGGTAAAGATGTGTTAGGGAAGGTATTTCGAGTCGAGGAGTAGAAGACGGGGATGCACCTGTCTTTTTTTTATCTTACAATAACTTTACAACTAAAAATTCGAAGAGTAAAATAATATCACATTATACAAGAATCATTTCTACCAATAGGTTCATTCAATAATCATTCCAAAATGGATGAAACTTATGTATTTCATTGACTTATTTTTGTAAGAAAAAGGATTGTGTAGTTTAGTTAAAGAAATGAGGATATTAAAATGAAATCACTCAAAATCTCTCCATCATATTTACTTTTTATCATATATGCTTCCTTTATTACGATAGGAGCGGTATTGCTAAAATTGCCGATTTCGACGAATACCCCCATTTCTTGGATGGATGCCCTTTTTACTTCCACATCTGCCATGACCGTTACTGGACTTGGAGTAGTGGATGTGTCGAAGGAATTTACAACATTCGGTCAAGTAATCATTGCTTTATTAATTCAAACAGGTGGACTTGGTATTATGTCTTTCGCTGTTCTCATTTTTATCATGCTAGGGAAAAAAATTGGATTAAAAGAAAGATTAATCATCCAACAAGCTTTAAACCAAATTCAAATTGGGGGAGTCATCCGATTAGTAAAATATATTTTCATTTTTTCACTTTCCATTGAAGTTTCAATCATGATCTTTCTTGCTGCTCAGTGGATTCCAGAGTTTGGGTGGGGCAGAGGAAGTTTTTATAGTTTTTTTCATGCGATTTCTGCTTTTAATAATGCAGGATTTGCCCTCTGGTCGGATGGACTTTCTCGTTATATCGGAAATCCTATCATTAATATAGGAATTACGACATTGATTATTTTGGGTGGACTTGGTTATACCGTACTAATTGAGGTATGGAATAAGCAAAAATGGCGACAGTTTTCATTACATACAAAAATTATGCTGTCAGCGACCCTAGTCATCAATCTTGTTGCGTTTCTAATTATTTTTTTATTAGAGTATACGAATGAAAAGACGATAGGGTTACTTCCACTTTCAGATAAATTATGGGCTTCTTATTTTCAAGCTGTTACAACTAGAACAGCTGGGTTTAATACGATTGAGATTGGGTCATTAGATGAGTCTACCCTCTTTGTGTTTTTAATCCTTATGTTCATTGGAGCGGGAAGTGGTTCAACAGGTGGGGGAATTAAGCTTACGACTTTTATTGTCATTAGCCTTGCGGTTATTACCTTTATTCGAGGCAAGCATGATATCCACATTTTTAAACGAAGTATACAACCACTCTATATTCTTAAAGTACTAGCCATTGCTTCCATCAGCATTTTTGTGATTGCGATTGCGGTCTTTATTTTGAACATCACAGAAGATGCTGAGTTCTTGCCGATCCTCTTTGAAGTTATTTCCGCTTTTTCTACGGTAGGATTGTCGATGGGGATTACCTCTTCCTTAACCTTCATAGGGAAATTTATCATCATTTTTGTCATGTTAATGGGGAAATTAGGCCCCCTTACAGTGGCATTTATGTTAGCGAAAAAAGAGAAGGCTAGATTTCGTTATCCAAGTGAGGATATATTAACAGGTTAATTAGAAATAAGAGAGACATTTTCTCTGAGGATTGAAATATCCAGAGAGTGAATCTCTCGTTTTTTTATGCTTTCAAAGCTTGATATTTTTTTCTTTGAATATAAAATAGGCGTAATGATAAGGTGACTGCACCTGCAGCTAGACCAACGATTAGGCCGATCCAATAACCGAATGCAGCCATACTTGTTGTCCTTGCTAGTATTATTCCCAAAGGTAGACCGATGATCCAATAACTGACCATTGCCATGACAAACGTCACATTTACATCTTTATATCCACGTAAAGCACCTTGCACGGGTGCTTGAATTGCATCAGAAAGTTGGAAAAAGACAGCAAACATTAAAAATTGGGCAGTAAGATGAACAACTTCTTGCTGATCCGTATAGATCATAGCGATTGACTCCCGAAAAATAAACAATAGAATTCCTAAAATACTAGAAAAAACGATGGCAATTGAAACCCCTAGCCAACTGTATTCGATTGCATCGTTAAATCGTTTTGCTCCCACTTCATGTCCAACGACAATCGTTAATGACATCGATATACTTAAAGGAAGCATATAAAGTAATGATGAAAAATTTAGAGCTGCCTGATGAGAGGCGATTACGGTCGTGCTATATTCACTCATGAGCAAAGTAACCGCAGAAAAGATACTCGTTTCGAAGAAAATAGATAGACCAATGGGAACTCCAATTGTGAATATTTCCTTCCATTTTTTGAAAGAAGGGAGATAGAATGTCCGGAAAACATGGAAATTTGAAAATGGTCGATTTCTATAAATAACAAATATAGCGATAATGGTAATGAACCAATAAGTCATTGCAGACGCATATCCAGCCCCAACTCCGCCCAATCTTGGGAAACCAAACTTTCCGAAAATTAATAAATAGTTTAAAACGAAGTTAATGGGTAAAGTAAGCAGTGTAATCATCATCGAAGTTCGTGTCATTCCTAACGCATCGATAAATGAGCGTAACACTGTATACATAAATAACGGGATCATTCCAAATGACAACGCTATTAAATAGTTCTTAGCAATCATATGGACTGTTGGTTCCAAGTTCATGCGACTTAAAATCGGTTCTAGTACAAATCCACCGATAATTAATACAAATGAAGCAAGCGTGATCGCTGCATAAAGACCTTGTATCACTGAAAAAGGAACTTCTTTTTTGTTATTTGCCCCAATTAACTGTGCAACAATCGGTGTAATCGATAGGAGGATGCCACTTAATCCAGTAAAAATAGGCACCCATAAAGAAGATCCAATAGCAACGCCTGCTAGGTCATTAGGTGAAAACTGTCCTGACATCATCGTATCGAAAAAATTCATTGAATACATTCCAATTTGTGTAATGAAAATGGGAATAAAGATGACGAGAAATTGTTGTAATTTTTCTTTTTTGTTCCATGTTTGCTTCATAATTTCCATCCTTCATTTTGTATGTTACCATCAATTATCCAAAATTATAGTTTACTATGACTGGACCTAAAAGGGAAACTTTTTTGCTAGAATTGAAAATTATAGTTTGAAAAGAGATCCTCAGTCTAGACATCTAATATGAAGTGGAAAACCGAGAAGGGCAACTAGACCTTTCTCGGTTTATCATGGGTTTGCATCTCATTTGAAGATAAGCAAAAGGAATAGATGGTGTAGAAATGGTGAGAGGCATTTCTTTCAATTACGCTTCTAGTACTTGTTCGTTAGTTTGTTCACTTTGAACTTTTGCTAAATGGAAGGTGTATAAATCTTTTGGAATTTCATAAAGATCATATTTCTTACCGTTGCGATTTAATTCTGCAAAAATGGTCGGACGTGTTTCATTGGCAAATAAAACATAAGGCAATTTCTCTGCTGCTTTTCTAGATCGAATATTTTCTGTTCTAATCCGCATAAATACAGTTTCTATTTCCAACTCATAGAACAACTCCTGAAAAAAAGCTTCTTTTGCCATCGTATTATAGCCTTTTCCATGAAATGGCTTTCCTAACCATGTGCCGAGAAAGCCAGCTTGATTGTTGATATCGTATAAATTAATCGTTCCAATCGGGTTTTGCCATTCATCTAAAATCGTGCGGGAAATTAACTCTCCACGCTCTTCAGCTTCCATTGTTTGTTTTGTCAAGAATAAATACTCTTCATGTGAATAGGCTTTATGACGCACAAAAGGGAAGACATCCTTGTGCGACATCAAGTCATATAATACATGACTTTCCGTTAACTCACGTTTCTTAATCATTGTGATCCCTCCATTTTTTAGAGGGCAGTATGGTCCTAACAGAATACCGATCCCGCCCTCGAAATTTTTCATAAAGTACATAAAAAATTTCGGGGTGGGAATCGAACCCACTAGAACCAGTTAAGAAACTGGTGGCGCACCATTTGCCTTCCCTAAACATTTTCTAGCTAATTAGAAATGTTTAACCATTGTTGAACACCCTCAAAAAAACGATGAGGAAGATAAAAAATAAAGATTTCTCTTGTATCATACACAAATTATTTCAATTTGGAAATAGGTTTTTTGTTAAAATTTTATGTCTAAAAATATGAAGAAATTGTAAACATAGTGCTATATAAGGATAATAAAAAATGACAAAAAAAGTTATTCTTTCTGCTTTTTATTTCGAAATGAAAAAAGTAAATAGGCTAAGAGTAATAGAAAGGCAATAAGGGCAATAGGAGTAATATACCGACCAGCTATTTCTTCCACTGTATCCCAATGTTCGCTTAGTTCAATTCCTAGTAACAGAAATAAAATCGTCCAAGGAATCATGGCACAAAAGGTATAGACGAAAAATAGTTTCAGTGGCATTTTAGCAAAACCAGCTGGAATGGAAATTGCATGGCGAACAACAGGAATAAAACGAGCCGTGAAGATGACAAACGGCCCATATGTTTCAAACCATTTTTCGGAGGCAAGGATTTGTTTTTCAGAAATGAGTAACCACTTCCCATATTTACGAAAAAACGGTCTTCCCCCGTACTGACCAAGCCAATATAGAAAAACTTGGGCTAATGTTCCCCCGACAACCCCTGCTGTGAGGGCGCCTATAAAGCCTATCTCTCCCTTGGCTATCAAATATCCTCCGTAACTTAACACAATTTCACTTGGAATTACTTCAATCATTAAAGCAAGAGCGATCCCTATGTAACCTAGAGAACCAAGGTATTCAAGAACTGGATAAACCGTTTGTTCCATATCGTTTTTCCCCCTGTATCAAAAAATTCCTGTCCATTGCAAAACTAAAATAAGGATTCCAAGAGTCCAAACATAATAGGCAAATATTTTCAATGACCGTTTTTTTAGAAAATTAATCATCCCAACAATAGCAAAATAGCCGAAAAGGGCAGACGAAATGGTACCGATCATCAAACTAGTCAATGAAATGGATTCTACTGTTCCAGTGAATATCTCCTTTGCTTGAAAAACGACTCCTCCCGCAATGGCTGGAGTGGATAATAGGAAGGAAAAATAGGCCGCTTCTCTCCGATCTAATTGGCGAAATAACCCGGCGGCAATCGTTAGACCTGAACGTGAAAGTGCTGGAAAGATGGCTGCAGCTTGGAAACTCCCAATAAATAAGGCATCACGATACGTCATTTCCTCCAACGATTTTGATCCTCTCTTTGCTCCATCCGCAAAATATAAAATGCCCCCCGTAATTAAAAACTCCCATCCAATGGTCGCACCTGATTTTGAAATGGAGTCAAAAAAATCTTCGAAAAGAACCCCAACTATAACGGCAGGAATTGTTCCTATGATCATGATTTTACTTAATTTACTAAAAGGGTGCCGGATTATTGAAAAGAGTTCTTTTTGATAGACAACGAAAACTGCAAGCAATGTCCCAACGTGTAGCATCGTATCAAGAAATAACCCCGCTTCATCTAAGCCGAAGGAATGTCTAGCGAGGTATAAATGACCTGTACTTGAAATTGGTAAGAATTCCGTGAGCCCTTGAATCATCCCTAAAATCCATGCTTCGAATTTTGATAGCAAGAATATCCCTCCTTAAATGGACAAGATTCCTTTTATCACTTTATTCAGTGAAGGGAGTATTCATGAGTCATTTTAAAAAGGGATTAGTAGGATGAAGAAATAAGATTAGGGGAAATTATGACTAGTGTGAGGAGGGATGAACCGTGGATGCACAATTGAATAACATGATCAAGGCCTGTTTTCGCTGTATGGAAGCATGTAATATTAGCTTTCATGCTTGTAAAAAGGCAGAAGCAAACCTAGCAGGTTGTATGGATTTACAAAGGGAATGTGCTGATATTTGCAATCTTGCAATCCAGTCCATGCAAAGAAGCAGCCCATTTGTTGGGGAGATATGTGGACTCTGTGCTCAAATTTGCGAAGCGTGTGCAATCGAGTGCAAGAAACATGGATATCAACACTGCCGTGATTGTGCCCAAGCTTGTGATGAATGTGTGGAAATATGGAGGAAAGTGGCCGTAAAGATGATATGTAAGTGAAAAAATCGAAGGAACGATAAACAGGTGGAGAAAAATGGCTGTTTTGTCCACCTGTTTCATTTTACACAATCTTATGAAAAGGTCAGCTAAGAAGAATTACCGACTAGTCCTACCATTATAGCGATGTCTATGAGGAGTTCTCCCTTGTATGGTTGTAACCCCTCTAAATTCATGATAATGATTGCCACCTGGAAGGGGAATGGCAGGACCTGTCACTCCTTTCACTTGATGTCTGTGGCCATCATTAAAAGAAGTAAAAGTAAAATATCTATGAGTATGTTGAACACCACTTGGTGCCGGTTCAGTTGTTCCAGCATATCTATGATCATGTCCATCGTCATAAGAGGTAACTCCTTTAAATTCATGAACATGAATAGGTCTTCCATCCCAAGAAGTGATATAAAGATGATGAGAGTGAAGTGGATTTTGATTCCGATCACTTGAATGGCACATAAAACCAGAAATAGGTATTTCCAATTGGTAAACCTCCCAAATCTCTTTTTGATAATGTATGAAAGTTTCCTGAAATTTGGAACCATTTTTTGGAAAAGAACAATTAGAAGAGGCATTCAATTAGTTGGGTGCTTTTTATAATGCACAAAAAAGAACCAAGCGTAACACCTGGTTCAAATGTTCTTTCTAATACCTAAACGTTCTTTAATAGCGAACTGCAGAAGGTGGGAAAAATTAATTCCTTCTGATTCGGCTGCATCATTCAGCCATTTGGGAATGGTTAATGTTTTTTTAACCGCCTTCTTTTCCATTTCGTCACGTATGAAATTAGTCGATGCTTCAACGACGGCGATAAACCCACCAGAGGGAACCGAGATCATATGAGGTGTAGAAGGAGAAGGGATTGTTTCATTATCTTCTTCCATACCATACAAGAAACCTTCTAACGCATCTTTTGCCATGTGCATAGCTTCTGCCATGTTAGATCCTTCGGTAATACATCCTGGTAAATCAGGAAATGTGACGGTGTAACCATCGCTTCCATCTGTGCCTGGATCGAAAATCGCAGGAAATAAATACTTTGCCATTTATATAAAACCTCCTTTACAGGAGGGCTTTTATTTAAGCCCTACCTGCTTGAGTATTGAATTAAGTGTGTCAATCTTTAAATCTTTTCTTGGGTGTGGGACTGTGACTGTTCCTTCCTTGGTAGGATGTTTGAAATGATGATGACTTCCAACAATCCTATGTCAGTACCAACCGTCTTTCTTAAGTAACTGTAAGATTTCCCTTGAAGATATTATGCCCTCCTCCATTCTATATTTTATTATAACACGTACTAATTATACGTGTTTTTTATCAGTACTTTAATTTACAAAAGGAGCTGTTAACCGTGAGAGATAAGCCGTTGTTAATTATCGAATTAGAAAAAGAAACGTAAATCGGCTTGTTAAACTAGGAGGCAGGATGGGGGGCGGAATACCCGTACCTGGTTGGTATACCCATATATTTGATTGCGCCATCCTTGCGGTGATGTTTTTATATTCTACTTGATCAGGGTTATTCGGAAATAGAATGTTCCATTGTTAATCTAGATGACCAACAGGAAAAAGCACTTAAAATTAGCTTGAATAAAATTTCAGAGGAATCGAACATAGAACTTTTAAAGGATCTATTGCTCGAGTTAGATGTGGGGACAGTGGACGTTGAACTTTCAGGGTTCAATTTGCCGGAGATTGTGAACATGATGACAAGAACTTATCAAGAGTTTGAACAAGAAAAAATAGATTTAGATGAATTTGAGAATGAAAACTTTGATTGTCTATGCCCTGAATGTGGATTTTTGTTCAATGAAATAGTGAAGGAGGAAAATATTCCATGGTTAGTTTGTTGTGGAAGTCAGTGCAAGAGTTAACTGAAAAGGCGAATTTTTTGGTAGAAAAAATATCGAATTTGAATGAACCATAAGAAGGTTCTTTTTTATTCACTCGGAAAGATGGGGTGACATAAGTGGAATGTGAACTGGATCAATGGAAACAGGATATTACAAATGAAGTTGAGGGATTAAAAGAGATACTGAATTAATCAAAACAGATATTAGGATTCTCCAGGATAAACAACTATTACAGGATCATAAAATCTAGGGAAAACAGTAATCATTAAAGGAGATTAAAGAAAATACAAAATGGCCTAGAATGGCAATCACAAATGCAAGCATTGGTACGTTAATTAGTACTATTGTGGGCGGTGCGTTGCTCCTTTTTATGCCATGTTTCAAAAGTAGGGAGGTAAAATGAATGATTAACTGGAAAGTACGATTTAAAAATTGAAATTGGGTAGCAGGGTTTATTTCTAAATATGAGTTTTTGCAGTAACATTCCGCTCTCCTGTTGGAGGGGGAATTATCTTTTATTAGAGGGTGCAGGTCTTATTCAACTTCATTTCAATTTCTTTCATCGCCTTAGGATCAATACATCTTATCTTTTTTAAATTGGCATTTTGTAGTTTGTCAATAGAATCAATGTGGGCCCTCATTAATAAATTTTCAGTCCAAATATAAAGAGTTAAAAGGGATATACTTTTATCTGTGTACATGTTATTTTCAAGGCTATTAATCCATATTTCCCCAATATCAATATTTAGGCAATCATTTTATAAGGAGCAAAAAATCAGGCAATTTTGTTCCTCATATTAATCGTTTAGATGAACTTTACGTATTCTTAAAGAGTCGGTAAATTTATTAGGAATAAAGATCAAAAAGATATAATTGCAGGTTGCATCTTAAACCATGAGAAATTTCAATAGGTTGTTTTTCGGTCATTATGCTACTCCTCTAATCATCTTTTTTAGAATATTTTACCATATTTTAAAAAGATGATTGTTGACGAGTTGTTGACGAATTGTTGACGAAACTGGTCAACAACGTCCATTTTCAATCCGAATTAAACCTAAATAGATTTGCAAAAACCTTGACATAATAAGATTGTAACAGCGATAATAAGATTACAATCGAATAGATATTCCTTCGGGGCCGGGTGAAAATCCCGACCGGCGGTGATGAACAATCGTTCTTAGCCCGTGACCCGTATACCGGCTTTGGTTTACGGTGGATTTGGTGTAATTCCAAAGCCGACAGTGAAAGTCTGGATGGGAGAAGGAGAGTTGCGTTTTAAAAAATAGTTTTTAACGCATATTTAGTCATGCTGGAAAAGTAAAAAGCTGTTGCTGTCTTTTTGGGAAAAAGGACAAGCTTACTTACAGTGCAAAAATAGATAGATGACATTCATTCCTTTCTATTTTGCCTTCTAATGTCTGTAAAACGCCCCGTACAATAGTTGATTGTACGGGATTTTTTGTTTTTAAATTAAGGGGAGTTTAAATCACATTTTCATGATATAGATAGGTCTTGAACCATGAGGGATTCGGCTTTTTTCACTATTCCGGAATCCTTACCTCAAACCGAATCTAACTAGTTTGAAGAACATTCAAAAAATAAGGCTTTATTTTATGCCTACAAAATAGGAGGGATGCTTTTTCATGCTTGCTGAAGATTACATGGACCTTGCCCTTCGTCTTGCCAAAAGCGTTGATGGTCAAACGTCACCAAATCCCCCAGTAGGCGCCGTCGTTGTAAAGGATGGCCGAATTATTGGAATGGGGGCTCATTTGAAGGCAGGTACAGCTCATGCAGAAGTACATGCATTAGAGATGGCTGGAGATGAGGCGATGGGTTCTGATTTATATGTGACTCTTGAACCTTGCTCACATTTCGGAAAGACACCACCTTGTGCAGATCTTGTAGTTGAAAAAGGGATCAAGAAAGTATGGATTGCAACAACCGACCCTAATCCGCTTGTTGCTGGAAAAGGCATCGAAAAAATGCGGAAAGCGGGAATAGAAGTAGAGGTCGGAATTGGTGGGCAAGAAGCGAAAAACCTATACAACGTATTTTTTCACTATATTCAAACAAAAACCCCTTATGTAACGATTAAAACAGCGATAACAGCAGATGGAAAAACAGCGACTTTTACAGGTTCTAGTAAATGGATCACGAGTGAACAAGCACGTTTGGATGTGCATAAATTACGCCATCAAAATGACGCTATTCTAGTTGGTATTAATACCATTTTAAAGGACAACCCTCTTCTTACCACCAGATTGCCCCAAGGTGGAAAAAATCCCATTCGAATTGTGCTTGACACCCATCTTCGAATTCCAGAAGATGTTCACGTAGTGGCAGATTCGTCTGTAAAAACAATTATTGTCTGCGGAAAGAATGCTTCAAATGAAAAAGAGGCCTTATTGCAGAATAGAAATAATCTGACCATTATGAGACAAAATACAGAAACAATCCATATTCCAACCTTGTTAGAAGAATTGGGTCAACTTGGAATGATGACATTATTTGTTGAAGGAGGAGCCGAAGTAAATGCTTCTTTCTTAAAAGAGCAAGCTTTTCAAAAGCTGATTGTTTATACGGCACCCAAATTGGTTGGCGGAAAAACTTCCCCTGGACCATTTGGCGGTGAAGGAATGGAACTAATGGAATCTGCCCTTCCGCTACAATTTACCAATGTTGAAATGATTGGCCCAGATATCAAAATAACAGCCATATTAAAAAAAGGAACGTGATATCGATTGTTTACAGGTATAGTAGAAGAAATTGGAACAATAAAAAGGATTCAATCAGGACAGCAATCATTAAAACTTGTGATTGGAGCAAACAACATTCTTAATGATGTTCATTTAGGGGATAGTATTGCCGTCAATGGGGTTTGTTTAACGGTGACTGAGTTTACAGCAAATGAGTTTCATGTGGATGTCATGCCAGAAACATTTCATTCCACATCGCTAAAGCAACTTAAAATGGGCTCAAAAGTCAATTTAGAACGAGCCATGTCGGCAAATGGCCGCTTTGGAGGTCATTTTGTGACGGGACATGTCGATGGACTTGGACAAATTCTCTCCAAGAAAACGGTGGATAATGCCTTATATATAAAAATTTCTATTCCTAATGATTTTGCTCACTTTCTTATGTATAAAGGATCTATTGCGGTAGATGGTACGTCGTTAACCATTTTTGAAACAGAGCAAAATTTTTTCACTATTTCGCTCATTCCACACACACAGGAAACCACGATTCTTTCTCAAAAAAATGTGGGGGATGTTGTGAATTTTGAATGTGATTTACTTGCAAAATATGTTCAAAGAATGACCCAAAAACAGGAAGAAAAAAAGAAGAGCACATTATCCATGTCGATGTTACGTGAGAATGGCTTTATTTAATAAAAGAAATTATCTATTCGTTCTCATTAACGATAAATTTCAAGAAACAGCCATGAATTAAAAGGGGTGAATGTTTGATGTTTGATCAAATTGAAGCAGCAATTGAAGATTTAAAAGCAGGTAAAGTGGTCATTGTGGTGGATGATGAAGACCGTGAAAATGAGGGAGATTTTATTGGGTTAGCTGAAAAAGTTTCACCTGAGATGATCAACTTTATGGCGAAAGAAGGACGAGGACTTATTTGTGTCCCCATTACGGAAGAAAAAGCGGAACAATTAGGTTTAAAAATGATGACAAACCAAAATACCGACTCACACGGAACGGCTTTTACGATTAGTATTGATCATCAATCAACACATACAGGAATTAGTGCCTTTGAACGGTCGAGAACGATTGAAGAAATGATGACAAAAGAAGCAAAACCACAAGATTTTAATCAACCTGGTCATATTTTCCCTCTTATTGCGAAAAAAGGAGGAGTCCTAAAAAGAACGGGACATACAGAGGCGGCTGTCGATTTAGCTAAATTAGCTGGGTCAGAACCTGCTGGCGTTATTTGTGAAATCATGAATGAAGATGGAACAATGGCACGAGTACCTGATTTACGAAAAATAGCTGATCATTTTCAAATCAAAATGATTACTATAGAAGATTTAATTGAATATAGAAGAAAAAAAGAAAAACTCGTCGTTCGTGAGGTGGAAATTGACTTGCCGACTGATTTCGGTCATTTCAGAGCAATTGGGTTTACAGATATTGTGAATCACCAAGAGCATGTTGCACTCGTCAAAGGAGATATTACGACACCTGAACCTGTCTTGTTGCGTGTTCATTCAGAATGCTTAACAGGTGATGTGTTTGGTTCTTGTCGATGTGATTGTGGACCACAATTAGCTGCTGCCTTAAAGCAAATTGAAGAAGAAGGAAGAGGGGTTCTTCTTTATATGAGACAAGAAGGGCGCGGAATTGGGTTGATGAATAAATTAAAAGCCTATAAATTGCAAGAAGAAGGGCTAGATACAGTAGAAGCAAACCATAAGTTGGGCTTTGCTGCTGATTTACGAGATTACGGAATTGGGGCGCAAATTCTTCAAGATCTAGGCATTACAAAAATGCGATTATTAACAAATAATCCGCGAAAAATCGCTGGTTTAAAAGGATATGGTTTAGAAGTCGTTGAAAGAGTACCTATACAAATGCCAGTGAAGGCGGAAAATGAACGATACTTACGGACAAAAGCACAAAAATTAGGACATATGCTTAAAATATAGGGGGAATAGAGAATGAAGACGATTTATGAAGGAAACTTAGTCGGAACAGGATTGAAAATTGGGATTGTAGTGGCAAGATTTAATGATTTTATTACAGGAAAACTATTAAGTGGGGCAGAAGATGCACTGATTCGCCATGGCGTACAAGAGGATGATATTGAAATTGCTTGGGTACCAGGCGCATTTGAAATTCCTTTAATCGCCAAAAAAATGGCTGAATCCAAAAAATATGATGCCGTTATCACATTAGGAACTGTCATTCGTGGATCAACAGCTCATTTTGAGTATGTGAGCAATGAAGCGACAAAAGGAGTTGCCCAAGCAAGTTTACAATCAGGAATTCCAGTGATCTTTGGTGTATTAACGACAGAAACAATCGAACAAGCCATCGAAAGAGCTGGAACAAAAGCAGGAAATAAAGGATGGGAAGCAGCGGTAACCGCTATTGAGATGGCGAACCTTTCCAAAAGCTTTGAGTAATGAATAATTCTTTAAACAAGGATTGAACGTTGGTTCAATCCTTGTTTTTGAACATGTGCAAAACCTGAGCAAAGGGCTGGTTTTTTTTTATTTTAAAATAGGATGAAAAAGGGCATCCGTATAATGTGAGCCTTTCAATGACATGATTCATCGTCAATACTTGAGCATCAAATGTTTCGACTTCCTCCCAAAATAAGGGAGCTGCCACTAACCCATCCTCATTTCCTCTTAAGGAATAAGGCGCAATGATGGTTTTTCCTTCCCGATGTTGTATATAATCAATGTATAAGCGGTTTTTTCGATTTTTTTTCAGACGTTCTAACGTATATAATTCGGGTCTTTTTGCCTTCAGAAAATGGGCAATGGTTTCTGTAAAGGTCTGGGTATCTTTCCATAAAAATTGCTCGTCAGGCAATGGAATATAGACTTGAAGTCCTTTATTACCGGAAAACTTGACAAAAGAGGTTAGCCCTAGTGCATCTAATAATTCTTTAATGTCCAATGCGGCTCTTTTGGCCAATTCTAATTGATTTCGTGAAGGTGGATCTAAGTCAAATACAATTTCACTTACAAAAGGTGAATGTATGGTTTGAAATGGAATATGAAATTCAATGGCTAATTGATTTCCTAACCAAAGAAACGTTTTTAAAGAATCGCAAACAATATAGTCGATATCTCCTGTAGTTGTCCGGTTAATAAAGGAGGGAGCATAGTCAGGACAATTTTTTTGGAAAAATGCTTCTGCTCCAAAACCATGTGGATATCTGATCACGGTAAGGGCTCGACTTTGTAAAAAAGGCATCATAAAGGGTGCGATTCTTCTTAAATAAGAAATATAATCTAATTTGTTGATAGAAAGACTGGACCATAAAGGTTTTTCAGGATGAGTGATTTCTACTACTTCGGGCAGAGATAGAGCATCTAGTTGCATTTGTTCCCATGTACAATCTTCAGCTGAGTGATCAAATAAAAAATAATGGAAATGCGGCTCCCTTAACCCATCTTCATACCACTCTAGATAAAGAATTTGCACACATATAGAAGGGTGGATATAATACATAGATTTTTCTTTACGATTAGAATTCTTCTTGATGATCTCATTTAACACTTGTTTTTCTTGTGGGGTAATCCCAAAATAAAACGCCCCAATCGGATAAATTTCTTTCTCTTTAAAGACTGCAATATGATAATAGCCATTTTGTTCATCAAAGGCTGTAATAAAACAATTGACGTTCTTCCAATTTTTCGTTTTGATCCATTTCTCTGTACGTTTATTTTCCCAGTTTGATAATGCATGTTTTGTTACAATTCCTTCGCCGTCATAAAAATCAACCATCTGCATTACCTCATCCTTACTTTGAAAAGTAGGAACGAGCTGGACCCGATTTTCTTCAGTTAATTCGGGGGATAGAGGGAATTGACAGGTTTCAAAGAGTGAAAATAATTTCTTCTTTCGTTCTCGATAAGTTAAATTCTTGAGATCCTTTCCTTTTAATTGAAGAACATCAAAAACTAATAAAGTGGCAGGCTTTTCTTCAGACGCTTCTTCAATTCTAACTTGTGAACGCATTCGCCCACGCGTTTGTATTTGCGAAAAATTTGCTTTTCCTTGAGAGAATAGAATTACTAATTCACCATCTAATGTGAACGGATAAAAAGGTTCAAGTTCCGCTTTTTTTAAATGTAAAAATTGGCGAATTTCGGGAAAAAGAGGGAGCAAATCTTTTCCGTTTCGACTGATTAGTTGGAGCTCATTTTGGTCGCATTTAAGGATAGCGCGAAATCCATCGTATTTTATTTCATATAACCAATTAGTATCATTTGGACATTCCATTTTTAATGTCGGTAACATTAAATTCATTTGGTTCCCCTTTTCTTTTTTTGTAAACTTTTCTTATTATCTCCCTTCTTTTCGAATGTTATTTCCAAATCTTCATTAGTATGATTCGATGTTGAATTGGTGCAAAATAAGTTCAGAATCACTTATTTTTATTCGGGAAGAGGTGAGATATTTGCATACCATTTGGAAAGGGAGCATCAGTTTTGGTTTGGTGAATATTCCGATCAAACTACATGCAGCAACAGAAGATAAAGATATATCTTTACGAACCCTTCATAAAAAATGCCATACACCAATTAAATATGAGAAAGTATGTCCTGTTTGTGAAGAAGAATTAAAAAGTGAAGATATGGTAAAAGGGTATGAAATCACAAAAGGGAAATTCGTGGTCATTGACCAACAAGAACTGGAAGAATTAAAAAAACAAAATGAAGAGAAAGCAGTAGAGATTATTGATTTCATTAAAATAAACGAAATTGACCCCATCTATTTTAATCGCAGCTATTTCATGTCTCCTAATGAAGGAGGGTCTAAAGCCTATTCCCTGTTACGAACCGCTTTAAATGAGTCCGAAAAAGTGGGACTTGCGAAGATTATGATGCGTTCAAAGGAACAATTGGCTGTGATCCGTGTGTATGAAAATACATTATTAATGGAGACCATCCATTATCCTGATGAGGTAAGAAAAGCAGCCGATGTGCCCAATGTTCCGGTTGAAAACGAACTAACGAAAAAAGAATTGGACACAGCCATTCTTTTAATTGATCAATTAACGACTCCATTTGTACCAGAAAAATTTGAAGACGAATATCGTAAACATTTAATGGAATTAATTGAGTCCAAACGACATGGAAAAAATTTAGTGACTGCCAAGGAAAAGGAAACGAAAACAAATGTGACCGATTTAATGGCTGCCTTACAAGCGTCCATTGATCGAACAAAACCGTCGACGGAAAAGAAAGAACCGGCAAAAAGAAGAAAAACGATTACGAAGAAAAAAGCACAGTGATGAAAAAAATGGGTGACTCTGGTTGCCCAATACATAAATAGGATGAGAACAATGAATGAAAAAGAAATGAAACGAACCGCGAGGTATTTTATCTTGCTCCTCTTATCCGTCATTGTTTTCACGATAGGATTTATGGTCGTGATTCAAATGTGGAAAGGGAATGAAGTTGTTTATTTTGACAAGGTTGTCATTGATTTTATTCAAGCAAGAATTTCCCCTAATTTAACGAAAGGGATGGAGTGGATCACGTTTTTTGGATCCTTTAAATGGATTTCCATCGGCAGTATCGTCGTGATCATTTGGTTAATGATTTATAAAAGAGGGAAGTACAGTATATTTTTTATATTCACAATTGTTTCTGGTGTCATGCTAAATCGTGTTCTGAAGGAGATTTTTCAAAGGGAACGACCAGATATTCACCCTTTAATACACCAAGGTGGATACAGCTTTCCAAGCGGACACTCAATGAATTCATTTGTTTTTTATGGATTGATCGCATTTTTATTATTTGAACTTCTAAAACATAAATTTTCCAGAATTTTGGGAATCAGTCTGGCAATGCTTTCGGTTTTATTAATTGGGATTTCAAGAATTTATTTAGGGGTTCATTATCCAACGGATGTGATTGGGGGATATTTTATAGGAGCTGTTTGGTTGTTTATTTCTATCTTTTTATATCAAGATGTTTGGCATCTTATCAAGAAAAAGAGGCAAAAGTCGGGATGAATTGGCTCTTCAAGCGGAACATTTACAAAAAAAGAAGTGGTATGATATATTGATGGAGGAAAAGTGAATAACGCGCACTGGGGGAGCTGGATATGGCCAGTTGAGAGTAAGAATCCACTATTCTTTGACCCTAGAACCTGATCTGGTTAACACCAGCGTAGGAAAGTGTGAAATTGATTTTTAATAAACTTTTTTACGTTTTTTGTAAACACCAATCCCCCAGTGCATAAGGCATTGGGGGATTATTCATTGAATCAAACGCGTAAGTTAACGATCACCGCATTGCTCGTGGCGATCACAACGGTCACAAGTCATTTAATTTATATACCGGTTGGATTTGCTAAAGTGTTTCCCATCCAGCATGTTGTAAATATTCTTTCAGCCGTTCTATTAGGTCCAAGTTACGCCGTGTTGCAAGCCTTTACGACTTCATTATTGCGAAATTTATTTGGAACAGGCTCACTGTTAGCATTTCCAGGTAGTATGATCGGAGCTTTGCTTGCTAGTTTACTATTTTTATATAGCAAAAAACTTTCCTGGGCTTTTTTTGGTGAAGTCATTGGGACAGGAATGATTGGGGCGATTTGCTCTTATCCTATAGCCCTTTTGTTTCTCGGAAAAGAAGTGGCTTTATTTGGGTTTATTCCATCTTTCATCATTAGTTCCCTTGGTGGAGCAATCATTGGAATAGTTTTAGTCAAGGCTCTTTTAAAAACACCACAGGTAGGAGGAATTTTATATGAAAACAGCACTAACTATCGCCGGTTCTGATTCAGGTGGAGGAGCAGGAATTCAAGCTGATTTAAAAACCTTTTCAGCACATGGAGTATTTGGAATGTCTGTTATAACAGCTGTCACAGCGCAAAATACAAAGGAAGTAAGGGGCGTTCAAAATATTGATGTCGATATCATTCGGCAGCAGATTGAGGCGATTTACGATGATCTTCCAGTCAATGCCGTGAAAATTGGCATGCTTTCATCTGTTGAAATTATTGACACTGTTTCAAGTAGTTTAAAGGAAAGAAAATCTCAGCCAATTGTATTAGACCCGGTGATGATTTCAAAAAGCGGGCATTCTCTTCTATTGCCAAATGCGGTGAAAGCATTAATTGAAAAACTAGTTCCGTTAGCAGATATCATCACTCCAAATGTTCCAGAAGCAGAGGAATTAACAGGAATAAAAATCCAGACAGAGGAAGACATGGTAACAGCCTGTAAAAAAATTTGTGAATTAGGAGCAGCCAATGTGTTATTAAAAGGGGGACATCTTGAGGGGGAACCCCATGATCTTTTCTTTAATGGTGAAAATATTCATTGGTTTAAAGGAAAGAGAGTTCACACAAAAAATACTCATGGAACAGGATGCACTCTTTCTTCAGCGATTGCCGCAAACTTAGCGAAAGAGAATGATTTATATACTGCCGTAAAAAAGGCAAAACAATATATTTCAATGGCCATTACCCATAGTTTAGATATCGGAAAAGGACATGGCCCAACCCATCATTTTTATGAATTATATCAAAAAGCGGGTTATCAACAGTAGACAAAAGGAGACGATCGGATCTTATGAAAGACGAAATTTTACGTTTATTTTCTTCAATTCAATCCAAACACCCGCTCGTACACCATATCACGAATAATGTCACAATCAATGATTGTGCCAATGTGACATTGGCCATTGGGGGGTCACCAGTTATGGCGGATGCGAAACAGGAAGCGGCCAATATGACAAAACTAGCCCAAAGTCTAGTTTTAAACTTCGGTACTTTAGGAGAACCTTCATTTGAATCGATGATCCTGTCAGGAAAGATGGCAAATCATATAGAGATACCGGTTATTTTTGACCCAGTCGGAGTGGGAGCGACTGAATATCGAACAAAAAGGGCGCAAGAACTTCTAGACCAAGTAGAAGTCTCCGTTGTTCGAGGCAATCAATCGGAAATTGCTGCTTTAATCGGTGAAGAGGGTTCTACAAGAGGAGTGGATGCTGGAGACATACAGATTGACCCAGCTAAACTTGCGATCCATGCAAGTCAGAAGCTTGGAGCGATTATAGCCGTAACGGGAGCAACGGATATTATAACCGATGGTGAACGTATGGTCGAAATACATAATGGACACCCCATGATGACAAAAGTAACGGGGACTGGTTGTATGTCTACTTCCTTAATCGGTAGTTTTAGTGGATGTACCAAACATCTATTTGCTGCAGCTGTTGCTGGAACTTCAGTTATGAGCATAGCCGGTGAGAGAGCCTATCGATTCTTGCAAAAGCCGGTAGGGACAGCTACTTTTCGGATGAAAATTATTGATGAAATTTCACTTATGACAGGCGATATATGGAGAGAAGAGGTCAAGATCATTGAAAACAAATGTAGCTGATTTATTAACCCTCTATTTAGTTACCGATGAATCAATGCCAATTGAGAGCTTATTAAGCAAAGTGGAATCAGCAATCAAAGGTGGAGTGACCTTGGTTCAACTGCGGGAAAAAAACACGGATGGAAAAGAGTTCTTTGAAAAAGCGAAAAAATTAAAGGAATTATTGAGAAGATATCAAATTCCACTGATCATTAACGACAGAATTGACATTGCATTAGCTGTGGAGGCAGATGGTGTTCATATTGGTCAGAAGGATCTACCAGTAGAAGCGGTAAGAAAAATTGTTCCGGAAAATATGATAGTAGGCGTTTCTGCCAAAACAGTGGAAGAAGCAAAACAAGCAGAACAAATGGGGGCAGATTATTTAGGGGTAGGGGCTGTTTTCCCGACAAATAGTAAAAAAGATGCCGAAGTGTTAGCAGAAGGGATGCTAAGAAAAATTACTCAATCGGTCTCCATCCCTGCCGTTGCGATTGGTGGAATCCATGAAGGTAATATCGTTAAGCTTACAGATCAGGGGATTGATGGGGTTGCAGTTGTTTCAGCCATTTTATCTGCCGAAAATGGTTACCAATCTACCAAACAGTTGCATCAATATTGTCGTTTCTTTAAATGAAAAGCTGTGTAAAAGGTCAATGTTGATTGGAGCAGAAGGGGCTTAAGCACTGACGAGTCTCGCTGTAATATAAGCGGAAAATAGGCGCCTGGAGCGGATATTAACCGAGCAAAACTAATTCCCAACCAAAAGCTCTTGCACTGACAAAATTCCACTTTGTCCCACCTTAACGGGCAGTAAAACCTCCACAACAAAATGATTTGGAGGCTGATAAGAGGTGAAGTTCATTAAACCTAAGAATGTCAATGCAGATAAGGTTGATTGACTGATTTTCGAAAGGTCTCAAGCCATCGTGAAATATTATGCCGAATACATACAGTATTTCAGATAAAGTGTTTGAACTAAACGATATTATCTATTTCAGATAATTGCCTTTTGAATTATGGCAAAATGTGGAAAACAAAGGGGAACTACAATGATAATTAGACCGATTGCAGTAAGTGATGCAGAAAATTTTGTAGAGTTAAATAAAAAAATAGATGAGTCTGGATTTATGATGTATGAGCCTGGGGAAAAACAAACGACTGTTGAACAACAAAGAAAATCAATAGAAAGAATCCTATCTGAAAAGAAATCAATCTTCTTTGTAGCCGAAATAGAAAACAAAATAGTTGGGTTTATCGAAGCGTTAGGTGGTAATCTAAAACGAAACCAACATTCTGCATATCTTGTTTTAGGTGTCCTTGAAGAATATCAAGGACAAGGGATAGCAACTAAACTATTCAATCAAGTTTTTGACTGGGCAAAAGAAGTTGAAATTTCAAGATTAGAGCTTACTGTTATCAAAGATAATACAAAAGCATTCAACTTATATAGAAAAATGGGCTTTACTTTAGAGGGCGAAAAAGTACATTCGTTAATAATAAACGGAAATCCTGTTAATGAATACTATCTATATAAGTTGTTATAAACTCAATAATGTCTAAAATGGTTGCTAATTTGATTGTCGTTTTACATACCAAAATGCTGTTATTTCTGTGTATTTTTCTAACATCATTTCTGTTTCTCTACTCCAAAACTGAACTGCTTAGTGGAGGATCACTGCTCTTAAAGGCCCGATAAGTTCAACTAACATTCAGTGGGGGATGAAGAAAATCCTTACTGAATGTTAGTTGAACTTTATAAAAAATTATGGATGTTTGCCTGATTTTCCTCATTAGTTTCGGTAACAATTCGTGATTAAGTTTTTGAATTGGCAAAATTTCATGGTTTTTTTTGTTTTTATGTTTTAATTTCCTCATTTTAAGGCATATTAACAATATAGTAATTCAATAATCTGGAATTACGTTTATTTTAAAGGAAATTAGGAGGATTAAAATGGCAACAGGCAAAGTAAAATGGTTTAACTCGGAGAAAGGCTTTGGATTTATTGAAGTGGAAGGTGGGGACGATGTATTTGTCCATTATAGCGCGATTCAAGGTGAGGGATATAAGTCTTTAGATGAGGGGCAAGATGTAACCTTCGATATTGTTGAAGGAAGTCGTGGCCCACAAGCTGAAAATGTTCAAAAAGTCTAAGAAATAAGTCAAGTGTAGCACATTGTATTGTGCTACACTTTTTGATTTTTTAAAATGGTTCTAGGTAAAGCTTGAATCTAAGAACAAAGGTCGTCACAAAATTCACAAGTAACTACGGATCATTAATGTTCACCGAGAACAAGCACTTTTTGAATAGAGAAACCGTTTGGAAAGGGCAATTATTTGTCGGAATCTCCATTTTTCTAAATTTTTAATACATACAGATTGAAATAATATTGCTATAATGGTAACTAAAGATTTTGAATTGACTGAAAGGAATTCATTATTCTCATTTTTTTGAGAAAGACGTGTATCGTAAAAACAAGTAGGAAAGGGTTTAATGATTATGAAAGTGTCAAAATTCGGTGGAACATCAGTAGCAAGTGCAGAGCAAATTAAGAAAGTTGCTAATATTATTCAAAATGATCCAAAGAGAAAGATTATTGTGGTCTCTGCTCCTGGAAAAAGATTTGAATCAGATATTAAAGTAACCGATTTACTCATCCGTTTAGCTGAGGCTGCACTAAATACTGGTGAGGCGGAAGAAGAACTACAAGTCGTTCTTGCACGTTATGAAGAAATTGCAATTGGCTTAGGGCTGGACAATGAAATTGTGGAAGTAATAGAGGCTGATTTAAGAGAACGCCTCCAACTAAATCGGGAACATCACGAACTATTTTTAGATCAACTAAAAGCAAGTGGGGAAGATAATAATGCGAAATTGATCGCTGCTTATTTAAAAAGTATTGGGCTAAATGGAAAATATGTCAATCCAAAGGAAGCGGGTCTATGGGTAAGTGATGAACCTGGAAGAGCACGCATTTTACCAGAAGCCTATGAAAATTTAAAAAATCTACGGGCAGTGGACGGGGTCATCGTATTCCCTGGCTTTTTTGGATATTCAAAGGAAGGGACCATTGTGACGTTTGCACGTGGGGGATCAGATATTACAGGTTCCATTTTAGCAGCGGCTACTCATGCAGAGCTTTATGAGAACTTCACAGATGTTGATTCTGTCTTTGCTGCCAACCCTAAAATCGTTGAGAATCCTGCGAAAATTAAACGGATGACTTACCGAGAAATGCGCGAACTATCTTATGCAGGTTTTTCAGTATTTCATGATGAAGCCTTAATGCCAGCTTTTAGACATTCTGTACCTGTATGTATAAAAAACACGAATAATCCATCTGCTCCAGGTACGATGATAATTGCTGAACGGGAATATATTCAAAATCCGGTGATTGGTATTGCGGCTGATAAAGGATTTTCCACCATTTATGTTCGAAAATATTTAATGAACCGTGAGTTAGGTTTTGGACGGCGACTATTACAAATCCTTGAAGAAGAAGAAGTTTCTTATGAGCATATGCCATCTGGAATTGATGACACTTCAGTTATCATTCGGAATCACCAACTGACAGAAGAAAAAGAAAAGCAAATTATTCAAAAAATTCGTGAACAATTAGAAGTGGATGATGTATTTATCGAAAAAGGATTTGCAATGGTTGTCCTTGTTGGAGAGGGGATGCATAATACTCTAGGGATTTCTGCTAGAGCTACAACGGCCTTAACAAAAGCTGGAGTCAATATTGAAATGATTAACCAAGGTTCATCTGAAGTCAGTCTAGGCTTTGGAATTCACGAAGAAGATACAGATAAAGCATTACGTTCGCTATACGAAGAATTTTTTAGTATGAAAACCATTATGCAATAAAAAATAATAGAATCATAGAAAAGCAAGCCTATCATTAAGGTTTGCTTTTAATTTGCGCTAAAATATGACAAAGGGTGAGATCATTGTAAAAAGATTGCGGAAAAATAGCCGATTCGTGTTAAGGAGAAATGAAATTTATATCGTTTTGCAAGTTGGCGGTCTTATAGGATCCCTCCGTGTCATTTCTCCAAAAAAACTGTTTACATAATATTATTATGTAAACAAATGTAGTTCTCACACATCATGTCAAATCCTTTGTGTTGTATTCGTTTTTTAGAGATGGCAATTTGAAATCTCGGAAATCCAATGTTACATCTTGAGCTTTTTATGGGACGGTCAGCAAGAATTTGAAGCCGTAAGCAATGTTTAAATTCCTCAATTTTTAATATCGTGATGTTCTTTTCCCCTTTCTACCAAAAATGAAGTGACTACGGGAAGTAGGCGTTTGTGTCGAAAAATCTTGAATTTTGTAAAATACATCTTTATAAATTGGCATCAGAGTGGTAAGCTATTTAATATCGTAAATATTTAGAATTTTTAAAATTAAAAAGGTGGGACCTACAGTGAATTATCGGTTAGCAGCACGTACAAAACATTTGACTTCATCAGCTGTTCGTGACATTTTAAAGGTGATTAATGAAGGAAATGTGATTTCTTTTGCAGGAGGGCTTCCAGATGACGCGCTTTTTCCAGTGGAGCCACTTCGAGTAGCCTTTGAAAAAACGTTGCAGTCAGGTCACCAAGCATTGCAATATGGAGTAACAGAGGGGTTTGTCCCTCTTCGGGAAGTATTAGTCGATCGTTTGGCTAGAAAAGGAATTGTTACAAATGTCGATCGTATTCTATTGACGACTGGATCCCAGCAAGCAATTGATTTATTTTCCCGAGTAATGTTTGACCCTGGTGATGTCGTTTTGACAGAGGATCCAACATATCTTGCTGCTCTTCAAGTGTTTAAATCATACGAAGCGAAGGTCATCTCTGTACAATCAGATGATTTTGGGATGATCCTAGACGACTTAGAGGAAAAAATAAGAACATATCATCCAAAAGCGATTTATATTGTTCCCACTTTTTCAAATCCAGTAGGAAAAGTTTGGACATTAGAAAGAAGACAAGCATTATTACAACTAGCAAAGGAGCATGATGTCATTATATTTGAAGATGATCCATACGGAGAAATTCAATTTCATGAGGAGGAAATTACCCCAATCGCTGCTCTTGATGATGGCACAACCGTTCTATATACAAGTACATTTTCAAAAACGGTCGTTCCTGCTCTACGCTCAGGTTGGATATCAGGACCTATTGAGATTATGAAAGTCATTGCTCAGGCAAAACAAGGGGCAGACTTACATTCCAGCCTGATTGATCAGGAAGCTCTCTATTATTTGTTGCAGGACTTTGATATAGAGGCACACATTCAAAAGATTCGCTCAGAATATAAATTCCGAATGAATTTAATGCTAGATGAACTGAAAAAAATAAATATGGACGGATTAAGTTATGGCGTTCCTAGAGGCGGAATGTTTTTCTGGGTTCGGATGCCAGAGGAAATCAGCACTACAAAAATGTTAGATAAGGCGATTGGGCAAGGATTTGCCTATGTACCAGGTGCACCATTTTATGTAAATGATCCAAAAGAGAATACGTTGCGATTAAATTTTTCACATCCAACTCCCGTACAAATTAGAGAGGGAATGAAATCCTTCGTCAATGTTTTTTCCGAGGCATTACAAGTTTATTAAAACAAGATGATGAAAGTGAATAGATCCATTTTTAAGGAGCTCTTGATGATTAGTGCTCCTTTTTCTTGCTGTTTAGGAGACTGTAAAATTTAGAATTTTGGATATCCTTTAAATTACGTTTTGCGTAACATATATAAGGTTATTACCGTTACGAATAGGCGTTATAACTCTTTATTTATCTGTGCAATAAAATTGTTTCACATAGATGTTTTTGATATCTTAAACATAAATCCATTATCTTTTTGCATGGGAGAACTTCGATCGATGGGAGACTGTAAATTGGTGCATCTCTACCCTTTTGTCGAAGTGGAAATGAACAATGCGAGAAGATCAATGGTTGGTATAATAATTTCATCATTAACTTATCAAAAACACTAGAAAGTAGGAAATCATATGAATTCCGTTCGTACATTAGAAGACTTGCAATCCACTATTGAAAAAAGTAAGTTATCCATTATTTATATTTCAAGACCTGATTGTTCCGTCTGCCATGGGTTATTACCTCAAATAGAGAAGGTTTTAGTGGAGGATTTCCCTCAAGTTGTATCCCTTCATGTAAATGCAGATGAAATTCCAGAAATTGCTGGGGTTTACTCTATCTTTACAGTTCCGGTTGTAATCGTTTTCGTTGAAGGAAAAGAAATGTTTAGAAAAGCAAGATTCGTCCCAATCGAAGAATTCCGCTCACAGCTTTCTCGATTGGTTACTTTCATGGAGGATGAATAAAAAGGATGTCTAGAGGTTATCCAAGCGAGTAATGGATTGATTGTTTTGGGGAAAATTTAGAACTGTCGATAACCCTTTATCCTGCCTTAATGAGCAGTAAAACCTCCAGATCAAAATGATTTGGAAACAAAGAGTAGGTGGAGGATCACGGCCCCTAAAGGACCGACAAGTTCAACAAACATTCAGTGGGGGATGAAGGAAACCCCTACTAAATGTTTGTTGAACTTTATAAATGTTGTTTCGCTCCGTCTTTTCCTTACGTTAAGTCAATATCAGCTCGAGAACAACCTCATTGTGTTCCCTTTATCTCGCCTGCGACTACGAAATCCGTACGTCGATGATCAAGGCGCTTACGCATTTTTTCTGTTAAATAAATCTTAAGATAAAAAGTATCCAAATATTCAAAATGGTTTTGCTATAGGAAAAATTATCTGTTATAATACAGTTAGGAATAAATTGAAATATGGAAAATCCTAGATTCAACTTTTGTTTACAACATTTGGTTATTAATAGCGTTATTAATGCAAAATAACAAAATAGGGAAAGTCTAACCGCTATATTTATTTAAAGAATATATTTTTGAGAAAAATCCGATTTAAATATCGGAAAATTCAAAAACTATTTGTTATAATGGAAATAACCTGTTGTAATACAGAAAAGGATTTTCCATTTATCGTAGAAAACCCATTCTATTATCTAACGTGAGGAGAGATCGTTTATGCAAAAATATGTGAAAATTGCCAATATTCAAGTGGCTGAAATGCTTTACGATTTTATTAACACTGAAGCCCTACCTGGAAGCAATGTAGACCGTGAAAAATTTTGGGCTGATTTTGATCAGTTGATTCATGATTTGGAGCCAGAAAATAAAGCATTATTGAATCGACGTGTTGAGTTACAAAAAGCGATTAACGCTTGGCATAAAGAAAATCCAAACTATTCATTTGATCAATATAAATCGTTTTTGGAGGAAATTGGTTATCTAGAAGGACAGGTAGAAGACTTCGAAGTGTCAACCCAAAATGTGGATGAAGAAGTAGCTGTTCAAGCTGGTCCGCAATTAGTAGTGCCAATAAACAATGCTCGTTATGCGATCAATGCGGCAAATGCTAGATGGGGAAGTCTTTATGATGCTCTTTATGGAACGGATGCCATCAGTGAGGAAAATGGTGCTGAGCGTGGAAAGTCCTATAACCCTGTTCGTGGAAATAAAGTCATCGAGTTTGCACGAAATTTCCTAGACCAATCAGTGCCATTAGCAGAAGGATCTCATAAAGATGCAGAAAAATATGTCGTCAATAATGGGCAATTGGTTGTCACACTTAAAGGTGGGAAAACAGCTGGCCTACAAGATCCTTCTAAACTACTAGGCTATCAAGGAGAACCAGAAGCTCCAACAGCCATCTTGTTAAAAAATAATGGATTACATATCGAAATCCAAATCGATGCGGATCATCCAATTGGAAAAACAGATGCTGCTGGTGTGAAGGACGTTTATATAGAATCTGCTGTTACAACGATTATGGACTGTGAAGATTCTGTTGCTGCCGTGGATGCAGATGATAAAGTGTTAGTGTACCGCAACTGGCTTGGATTAATGAAAGGTGATTTATCTGCTACCTTCAAAAAGGGAGGCAAAACGGTTACTCGTACATTAAATCCAGATCGTACCTATACATCTACAACAGGAGAAATGATTACATTATCAGGACGTTCTCTTATGTTTGTCCGTAATGTCGGCCATTTGATGACAAGTGATGCCATTTTAGATAAAGATGGTCAAGAAATACATGAAGGAATTCTAGATGGAGTGATTACGAGTTTAATCGCCAAGCACAATTTGTTAAGTAAAGGTGAAATGATCAACTCCAAAGAAGGATCGATCTATATTGTCAAACCAAAAATGCATGGATCAAAAGAAGTAGCATTCGCTAATACTTTATTTAACCGTATTGAAGAGATGTTAGGTTTAGAGCGCAACACATTAAAAATCGGTGTTATGGATGAAGAACGCCGCACATCTTTAAACTTAAAAGCTTGTATCCGTGAAGTAAAAGAAAGAATTGCTTTCATTAACACTGGATTCCTTGATCGTACAGGGGATGAAATGCATACTTCTATGGAAGCGGGTCCAATGATTCGAAAAAATGAAATGAAATCTGCCACATGGTTGCAATCATACGAAAAATCGAATGTGGCAAATGGTTTAAATTGCAGTTTACCAGGTCATGCTCAAATTGGTAAAGGAATGTGGGCAATGCCTGACCTAATGGCAGAAATGTTAAAGCAAAAAATCGGCCACCTTCAAGCTGGTGCGAACACAGCATGGGTTCCATCACCTACGGCCGCTACATTACACGCACTTCATTACCATCAAGTGAATGTACAGGAAGTTCAGAAAGAATTGGTAGCTAGCATTAAAGATTACACAGATGAAATCCTACAAGTTCCAGTGGCAGAAAATCCAAACTGGAGTCCTGAGGAGATCCAACAAGAACTTGATAATAATTCACAAGGAATTCTTGGTTATGTTGTTCGTTGGATTGATCAAGGGGTCGGTTGTTCAAAAGTTCCGGATATTAACAACATTGGGTTAATGGAAGACCGTGCTACTCTTCGTATTTCCAGTCAACATGTTGCTAACTGGCTACATCATGGGATTTGTACAGAGGAACAAGTATTAGAAACAATGAAACGTATGGCAAAAGTTGTAGATAAACAAAATGCTGGAGATGTTGCTTATCGTCCAATGGCTCCAAACTTTGATGATTCCGTTGCTTTCCAAGCTGCATGCGATTTAGTATTCAAGGCGTATGACCAACCAAATGGTTACACTGAGCCAATTTTACACCGTCGTCGTCAAGAAGCAAAAGCAAAATATGGAACAGCTATTACTCAGTAATGTGAAAAGAAGGGTTCCCGTCCGATCTCGGGAGCTCTTTTTTTATTGGTATTTAGCGTACTATAAAATTTAGAACTGTGGTTACCCTTTAAATATGTTGATCACGGCAAGCCTTCAGCACCTACTGGGATAAAATTTCGAAATGGGAATAAGTTCTACGCTTAAATCACCTAGAATTGCAGGAATTTCTTTAAGAAAGAAGAAATAGTATAAAAAATCTGTCGATAGGTGATGAAATGAATATTCATAAATTTGTGATGCCAGAGGTAATTTTTGGTGCGGGTTCCCTCAAACAGGTTGGGGAGAGCTGCATACGATTAGGAGCTACAAATGTATTTATTGTGAGTGATTCTGGTGTGATAGAGACTGGGTGGTTAGAAGTTGTTATGGATGATTGTAAAAAAGCGGGGTTGAAAGTTCATACATTTTCTGATATAACGGTGAATCCGAAAGATCATGAAGTTGAAAAGGGATGTCAACTGTATGTAGAGAAAGAATGTGACGCTATCATTGGGATTGGGGGAGGGAGTGCGATGGACGCTGCAAAAGCGATTGCGATCCTTTCCACAAATGGCGGGGAGATTGAAGATTATGAAGGAGTGGATAAAATTAATAGACCACTTCCCCCATTGATCATGATCCCAACAACAGCAGGTTCGGGTTCGGAAGTTTCACAATTTTCCGTTATCGTCCATACGAAATGGAAGAAAAAAATGACAATCGTTTCAAAATCACTCGTCCCGGATATTGCCATCGTGGATCCCGATACCCTTGCAACGAAAAGTGCGTTGCTAACCGCTGCTACCGGAATAGACGTATTAACACATGGGATTGAAGCCTATGTCAGTTTGGCCGCAACCCCTTTAACAGACGTACATGCACAAAATGCGATTAAGTTAGTGGCAAATTATTTGCGTCCATCTGTCGCCTCAAAAATGAACAAGGAAGCAAAACTCCAAATGGCCATCGCTAGTTTACAGGCGGGATTAGCTTTTTCTAATGCCATTCTAGGTGCGGTCCATGCGATGTCACATACCATTGGAGGTAGGTATCCGATGCTCCATGGTGAAGTCAATTCGATTCTACTTCCACATGTAATGGAATTTAATTTACTTGCAAATCCAAAGAAGTTTTCCGAGATTGCTTACCTTTTAGGGGTTAATACCCATGGAATACCAGAAGTAGAAGCGGGAAAACAAGGAATAGAATCAATTAAACAATTACTAAAAGATATCGATGCCCCAGACAGTCTTTCGAAAATGGGGATAGAGGAAGAGGTAATTCCATTGATGAGTCAAATGGCGATTAAAGATGCATGTATGATCACAAATCCACGTGATATGACAATAAATGAACTTGAGAACTTATTCAAAAGGGCGTGGTAAAGATGCGGACGAATGACCAAGTAGAGATGATTCATCGTTTAACAGGTGTACAATCATCGAAAAAGAGTTATTATACGGAACTGAAAAAAACCGTTCGTGAATTAAAAAAAAGGAATATGCAGTTAGAAATTATTAATGATGTGACCAAAAGTTTTAATATTGACATGTCAATGGATGAGATGTTGAAAAATATTTTCGGAAAACTGAATAAAATTTTTTCTGTAAAGCGAATTAGTCTCTTTAGCTATGAAGAGGGCAATTTGACTTTATCGAATGTATACCCCTCTCATTCTACTTATTTTCAAAAAGGATACGCTCCCCCAAAGGAACATTCTATTTATTGGCGGGCGTTTGAATCAAGGAACTATCTTTTCTATCAAATTAATAAAAAAGAAGAGGAAATCTTATATGTTGAGAAACAAGCATTAACTGAATTAGATATTCAATGTGTATTGCTCCTGCCACTTATTTGTAAAGAAAAGGCGATTGGATTATTAAGTGTGGGCAGTCAACAAGTCGTTCAGTATGACCAATCAGACATTACTTTTTTTCGTCAATTAGGTGATCAATTAGCAGTTTGTATATCTAATGCTCGTCTTTACAATGAAGCCTATACAAGTAAGAAAGAATGGGAAGAGACATTCCGAGCAGTATCGGATATGATTTTTCTAGTCAATATTAAAGGTGAGATTATTCGATATAATGATGCAGTGACGGAGTTGATGGATTTAGATAAGGAGGGGGCACCTTTAGATTTTCATCAAGTATTAAAACTTGAAAGAAATGAAAGTCCTTTTGAAGAAGCGATTCTTACGAGAAAACCCGTCCATAAACAAATTCATTTTAATATGCGTGTCTGTGAATTACATTCTTACCCTGTCTTTAATGATCAACAGGAATTGTATTCTGTCATTGTTTATTTGAATGACATTACAGAAAAAAGCCAGATTGAAATGCATTTATTGCAATCCGGAAAATTAGCAGCAATCGGGGAAATGGCAGCAGGAGTTGCCCATGAGTTAAATAATCCACTCACCGCCATTCTTGGAAATGCTCAGCTTTTACTTAGAAATGTAAAAGAGGAAGATCGAACTTTTCAATTATTAAAGGATATCCATCAATGCGGGAAACGTTGCAAATCAATTATCCAAAATTTATTAACATTCTCCCGTCAGGAAGAATATTTATTTCAACAATGTTCCGTTAATGAGGCAGTGGATCAAGTATTAGGGCTAATTGGTGACCAATTGAAAAAACAACATATTTTCCTAACGAAACAACTTGACCCTCATTTACCGTTGATTGATGGCAGTGTTCAACAAATAGGGCAAGTGATTTTAAACTTATTAATAAATGCGAAAGATGCTTTAGAGGAGTGTGGGCGACCAAAAAAAGAAATGATCATTCGTTCCTTTTCATGTATTGAAGAGGGGGAGAAGTGGGTCTATCTTTCTGTAGAGGATAATGGAATCGGGATTCATCCTCATTCTTTGCAAGAGATATTTAATCCATTTTTCACCATGAAAAGTTTAGGGAAAGGGACAGGTTTAGGTTTATCAGTCAGTCTCGGAATTGCCGAAGCACATGGAGGGACAATTTCTGTTCATAGTGTTCTGGATGAAGGGAGTATATTTACTTTAAAAATACCTATCAAAGCAGACTAGAATGAGGTGGAAACATTATGATCAATGTGCTTGTCATTGATGATGAAAAAGAGGTGGGAACCTTTTTTTACCATCTACTTAAAGACAAAGGATATGCCGTGACCCTTGGCCATAGCTATAAAGATTCCCAACAAAAGATTATGGAGCGATCCTATGATTTATCCTTAATAGATGTCATGCTTCCAGATGGAAATGGAATAGATCTATTAAAGGAAATGAAGAAAACCCATCCAGCGTGTAAAGTCATTGTTATGACGGGGTATAGTACGGTGAAAACAGCTGTCGAAGCTATCAAATTTGGAGCAAGTGATTATATTGAAAAACCGTTTGATAATCTCGATGAGTTAGAAGAATTGATTGACCAGTTACTTAAACGACCGGCTACACCCATTGAAAGTGATCTTGAAATATTAGCCGATAGGGTGGGGTTCGTTATTGGCGAGCATTTGGAGATGAAACATCTTGTAAAAATTGCCTATAAAATTGCTAAGAAAAATGTAAACGTTTTAATTGAAGGGGAAACGGGAACGGGGAAAGAAGTGTTGGCTCATTTTATCCATCAGGCGAGTTTGCGCTCTGAAAATCCATTTATCAGCATGAACTGTGGAGCCATTTCAGAATCTCTTCTTGAAAGTGAATTATTTGGACATGAAAAAGGTGCCTTTACAGGTGCTTTGAAGGAAAAAAAAGGGGTCGTCGAAATCGCCAATAAGGGGACATTATTTTTAGACGAAATTGGGGAAGCTTCCATGGCCACACAAGTGAAGTTACTAAGAGTGTTGGAAACAGGTGACTACATGAGGGTTGGAGGAGAAAAAATATGTAAAACACATACCCGAGTCATCGCAGCTTCCCATGTGAATTTGGCTCATGCGGTCGCTGAGAAAAAGTTTAGGGAAGATTTATTATATCGATTGGATGTTGTCAAATTAAATATTCCCCCTTTACGTGAAAGAAAGGAAGATCTCCCCCTTTTAATCGAATTCTTTTTAAAGAAATTAGAAAGTCCTTTGACCTTTTCGAATGAGGCCATAGAATTAATGTCGCAGTACACATGGCCTGGAAATATTCGGGAACTATTTAATGTGATCAAACGTTCTGTCACCTTAGCAGAAGATGAGGTATCGATTATCACTCCGCCATTTTTACCTGATAAAATAAGACATTCAAAAATCCATCCAACGAAGCTCCTTTCAGTTCAAAAGAAAACAGATCAATATACGACTCACTTTGAGCCGTATGTAATGGATAAAGTCAAGCAAATTCTTATGAGTTGGAAAAGCGATCAAGCGATTGACTTGGATGATATTTTACAAGAAGTGAGGCAACTCGAAGACTTGATTGGAAAAGCCTTCGTTACGAAAGCATTAAAGGAAACCGTTGGAAATCGAAAAGAAGCAGCAAAAATGCTCAATATCACTGAACGAAAATTGCGATACTTATTAAAAGAAAAGGGACATTTCCATTCTTGAAATGTCCCTGAAAACAAGTGGTTTGCTCATGATGTCGTTCATTAAGGGCGATTTTCATCATGAGACAGAATATTTGATTGAAGCATAAATCTTTTTCCTTCAGCTGATTCTAAGGAGAAAACACCTCCACGCCCATTTGAAATATCAATGATTAGCTGTGAATTTTTCCAATATTCATATTGATTTACATGAATATAAAAAGAACAGCCTTCAATCTCTCCTAGTTTCCGGTCACTGGAACCGATCAGAAAATCAGATTCCTGGTAACACATAGGGGTAGAACCATCACAGCATCCACCTGAAAGATGAAAAATCAGTTGACCATGTTTCGATTTTAGCATTTGAACAAAATTTCGGGCTTCTTCTGTTACAACGAGTTGTGGATTCAAATGAATTCCCCCTTACTCTAAAAGAATCCTAGGGCATCGGGACTATAGCTAACGAGCATATTTTTTGTTTGTTGATAATGGCTAAGCATCATATGATGAGTTTCTCTTCCAATTCCGGACATTTTATAGCCTCCGAAAGCAGCATGAGCAGGATAAGCATGGTAACAGTTCGTCCATACACGTCCAGCCTGAATCCCTCTTCCAAATCGATAGGCAATATTTCCGTTTCTCGTCCAGACACCAGCCCCTAAACCATATAATGTATCATTGGCTATGTGCATAGCTTCTTCTTCATCCTTGAAAGTTGTGACTGAAACGACGGGGCCGAATATTTCCTCTTGGAAAATTCTCATGTCATTATGACCCTTGAAAACGGTTGGTTGAACGTAATATCCGTTTTCAAATCCTGAAATTTTATTTTGATTCCCACCGATCAGGCATTGGGCTCCTTCTTGTTTACCGATATCTATATAGGAAAGAATTTTTTTCATTTGTTCTGAAGAGGCTTGTGCGCCCATCATCGTTTCGGTATCTAATGGATTTCCAGTCTGAATATTTTTCACTCGCTCTAATGCTCGTTCCATGAACTGATCATAAATTGATTCCTGGATGAGGGCACGTGATGGGCAAGTACATACTTCCCCTTGATTTAAGGCAAATAGAACAAATCCTTCGATTGCTTTATTTAAATATGCATCCTCTTTTTCCATTACATCTTGAAAGAAAATATTAGGGGATTTCCCTCCTAATTCAAGGGTAACGGGGATAATATTTTGTGATGCATATTGCATAATCAATCGTCCTGTTGTCGTTTCACCAGTGAATGCAATTTTGGAAATTCGCGGATTGGACGCTAGTGGTTTCCCGGCTTCTATCCCGAATCCATTGACAATATTTAACACGCCTGGAGGGAGTAAATCCGCAATTAATTCCATTAACACCATAATCGAAGCGGGTGTTTGTTCAGCGGGTTTTAAGACAATACAGTTCCCAGCGGCAAGGGCAGGGGCTACTTTCCATGTAGCCATTAATAATGGAAAATTCCATGGGATGATTTGACCGACCACCCCAAGTGGTTCGTGAAAATGATAGGCAACGGTATGTTCATCGATTTGGCTAAGTGTACCTTCTTGCGCTCGAATCGCTCCAGCAAAATATCGGAAGTGATCAATGGCTAGTGGAATGTCTGCGTTTAAAGTTTCTCTTACGGCCTTTCCATTATCCCAAGTTTCAGCTACAGCAAGCTTTTCAAGATTTTCTTCCATCCGGTCGGCAATTTTATTTAAAATATTTGCACGTTCTGCGGGGGATGTTTTTCCCCAAGACTCTTTTGCAGTATGGGCAGCATCTAGTGCTAATTCTATATCCGCCGCTTCTGATCGTGCCACTTTACAAAAAACTTCTCCTGTAACGGGGGTAATATTTTCAAAGTATTGACCCGTTAGAGGCGGTGTCCATTCCCCATTAATGTAATTATCATATTTTTTCTTGAATTGAACCATTGAATTTGGAGTTCCTGGTTGTTGATAGATCATGAATATTGTCCCCCTTAAGCTATAAAGATTTGGGTAATATAGCTTTATATTTTAATAGATGAAACTTAAGGAGCCCCTGCAGAACAAAGAGGATTTTCATTATGATTGGCAGAGGCCAAATTATCAGTATATCTTATGGACGAAGTTTCAAAATGCGTAGATTAATCGATTGTCAGTACGATTCGACCGTTAATTTTCCCTTTTTCCATTTGTTCAAATACTTCATTGATTTTTTCTAGAGGAGCGGTTTCAATATTTGCTCGAACTTTCCCACGGGCAACAAAATCGATTGCTTCCTGCATATCTTTTCTCGTTCCTACGATGGAACCCTTTACAGTCACTCCGTTTAGAACGGTATTGAAAATAGGGATTGGCAGAGTATCGTGTGGCAATCCGACTACGACGAGGGTACCGCCGCGTTTGACAGATTGATAAGCTTGTTCGAAAGCAATTTTTGTAACAGCTACACTGATGGATGCTTGTACACCGCCGACTTCTTGATGAATAGCTTCAACCGGATCCTTCTCTAAGCCGTTAATCGCAATGTCTGCACCTAATTGTTTGGCTAATTGTGATTTCTCATCACTAATGTCTACAGCGACCACATTAAAGCCCATTGCTTTTGCGTATTGTAAGGCGATATGACCTAAACCACCAATTCCATAAATGGCCACCCAATCCCCAGGTTTGGCTCCCGAAATTTTCAACGCTTTATAAGTTGTGACACCTGCACATAAAATCGGGGCAATTTCAACTGGATCAAGGTGTTTAGGGATTCTAGCCACATAATCAGCGGGCGCTTTACAATACTCGGCATAACCACCATCAATAGAATATCCACCGTTAAGTTGATGTGGGCAAAGAGTTTCTTGGCCACTTAAGCAGTATTCACATTCTCCGCAAGCCGAATATAACCAAGGAATTCCTACTCGATCTCCAACTTTGACCGATTTAACCCCTTCACCGACCTCAGTTACAATTCCAACTCCTTCATGACCAGGAATTAAAGGCAATTTCGGTTTGACTGGCCAATCACCATGAGCAGCATGAAGATCCGTGTGACAAACTCCACATGCCTCTATTTTTACGAGAACCTCCCCGTAATCCAATGACGGCTTTTCTACCTCTTTAATTTCTAATTTTTGTTTAAATTCATTCACAACTGCTGCTTTCATTCTTCCAATCCCCTTTCAGAATGTATTCACTTTTTATATAGCAAGAACCGTGCCAATCTCTAAAATCATGATTCTATTGATTTTAATAAAAAGAATTGCCGATTTTTCGGCAATTCGATCCGAAAAAGCGCTGCTCATACCTATAAAACGTTGAATATTCCGAATATTGGTAAGATCAAAAATGGAGATTTAAAATAGTCAAAATAGAGGGAGATATTATTTATGCGAGGATGGATGTATTTTTTAGGTACATAAAAAGAGGATAACCCCATCGACCCTAAAGTGGTTTGGGCTATCCTTTAAATTTACAATTATTTTGTTAATTGATGGATTAATTGCTGGGCAGTTTTTCTCCCATTTTCAATACAATCGCCAATTCCTACACCAAAATAAGAACAGCCAGCTAATAAAATATTGGGGTAAAGAACTGAAAGGTCTTCCGTTAAGGATTGAATAATTTTCCTATGCTGGAGATGATATTTAGGCATTTGATCTTGCCATTTCGTCACTTCGACTGTTATAGGTTTCCCTTTAATATTTAAACTTTTTTCAATATCCTTTAATGCAATTTCCACGAGCTCTTCCTTAGTTAGGCGATTTAAATAGTTGAATGTTTCCTCATTTGTTTTTTTATAAAAAAGCCTTAATAATAAATGGTTCTGTTTTGAAGTATGTGTCCATTTTCTGCTTGTCCATGTACAGGCATTGCAAATTAAATCACTATGTTCAGGAACGATAAAGCCTGTTCCATCAGCTGGAAGTTGAGAATCCGGAAGATCGAATCCAAGATAGATACTAATGAGTGATGAATTGAATAACTGATTAAAATGAGTGTCTAACTTTTTATTTTGTAATAATGATTGAGCAACATTGTGGGGGGTGCTAAGAACAATATAATCTGTTTCAATGGATTCACCGTTTGCCAGTTCAATCGTGTAATTTTGTTTTGTTTGTTTAATTTTGGTTGCCTTTGTGTTTTTTAAAATTTGAATGTCTGATAGATGTTCTTCAAGGCGGTCAATGATGGTTGATAATCCGTTTTGGAAAGAAATGAATTTCTTTTTATTGCCTGATTGGAATTTCTCTTTGTTTTCTGCTAATCCTTTCATAATACTTCCATATTGATTTTTATAATCAAGAAGATAGGGTAAGGTTGTCGCTAATGTAAGTTCATTCAAACGGCCAGAATAAACGCCTGAGAGGACAGGGGCAATCTGATTTTCTACGATTTCTTTACCAAGAAATTCTTCAAGGAATAGACCGACTGAACTGTCCTTTGTAAATTCCGTATTTGTCGTGAAGAAATCTTTTAAAGCGGTCATTTTTCCTTTAGACGAGATCAATTCACTACCAAACAGCGCTTCTGGGCTCATGGGAATTCCAAAAATCGTTTCTTCAGGAATAGCTGTTAAGCAATTGTGATGATAGATAAAAGATCTCCCCGTTGCATTATTCACGATTTCATCGTGAAGCTTAAGTTCCTTAAGTAGTGAGGTGACGCCTTCTTTACGTGCAACGATCGAATCTGCGCCACTTTCAAGGATAAATTCGCCGCTCCGGATTGTTCGAATTTTCCCTCCTAAATGTTCATTCGCTTCTATTAGAATTAGTTGGATCTTCTTATTTGTTGTGCCTGTATACTTTTGTAAATAATACATCGTGGACAGCCCTGTAATCCCTCCACCGATGACAACCACTGTTTTCAAATGTTTCATCTCCTAACGTTCATGTTCGCGTTTCAGTATGTATCATTACTATTCTAAATGATGAAGAGTTGTAAACTCAATGTTTATATCATGTAATACCCGAAAAACAACAAGTTCCTGATGAAAATGAAAAAAGAACCGATTATGCTTCGGTCCTTTCCTTCTTTTGTTGTTTTTTCTTTTTTATAAAGCGGAGGAAAATAATACCAATCAATACATAGATCATAAACATAATCAGTAAGATAGGCAACCATATATTTTCCAAATCCATCACCTCTACCATTTCTTTGCCTAGTATAAAGCGATTATAGCATAGGGAGATTGCGGGATAGATGGAAATGGCAAAGTGTAGATAGTTTGTCAGAACCATAATGTTTAAAATTCCCATTGATTGAAAATATATGAATACTTGTATACTATTATAATAGCATGGGGATTCGAAACCAATTTGAAAATCATTACGGTTGAAACGAGGAGATTGAAAATGAAATGGGCGATTTTATTGGTAGTCCTGGTCTGTATTTTTTCGATTTTCGGGACTTTAATGGCGGCGAAAAAACAAGAGAAGAATTATGGTCAATCAACTGCACGCAATGTTAAAAATTTATCGATTATTTATATTTTCCTTTTTATTGCTCTCATCTTAGGAGTCATTCTTTATGCAGTAGCTATTTATTAGAAAAATAGATGGGGAGCTTCAAAGGCAGAAAAGACACTTATACAAAATAATTCAGATTGGCTGGGGGTTATTTAATCTATTCAATTATTAACGTGCATTTAGATGGTCTTCTTCAATTCTATGATAAGGAAATCTATAGTTATTTGGACATATTCTGAAAGTTCTAATTGGAGATGTGAATATCGAAAAGATGTTTATAATCACAATGACGACAATAGTTCTAATCTTCATGTAGCCTATAGAAAAAGGAATATTCAAGGTTGACAAAAAAGGGGCTGTCTCAAAAGTCCATTTTAATATGAATTTTGCCCAAATTAAAAACCCAAGAATGTTGATATGACAGCATTCTTGGGTTTTGCATTTTACCGATTTAGGCTTAGAAAACTACTTTTCGGACAGCCCCTTTTTTAAGAGATTATTTTATCTTTTCCTGCACCAATTCCAACCATTAATATAATAATAGAAATTCCTAATAACATCGTTAACGGGACGGTCCAACTATCCATTGCATCATGTAATCCACCGAATAAAACAGGTCCAACCGCCGCTAAAAGATAGCCGAACGACTGCGCCATACCAGATAGCTCTGATGCTTGTTGCCCGTCAGTTGTACGCAAACTAAAAAACATCATCGATAAACTAAAAGCACTTCCAGACCCAATCCCGATAATCACTACCCAAAAAGGGATCAAGATGGGATTTCCGGCGATTAATCCTACAATACCAACAATGAAAAATAAAGCAGTTACAGCACTAAGTAATATTTGGTTTTTCATTTTCCCTGCGATCACAGGGACGATGAAGGTAATGGGAATGATCGCAAATTGCATAAGGAAGAGCATCCACCCTGCGGAACTTGAGCTATAGTGATGCAAATGAAGGATTTCCGGTAACCATGTCATAAGTGTATAAAAAATTAACGACTGTAACCCCATAAATAAAGTAATCTTCCATGCTAGAGCTGATCGCCAAATGTTTTTACTTTTATGTTGTGGGGAAGAAGTCAAATCGGTTTGATTATTACTTTTCGACAATAATTGTGGAAGCCAAATCACCATTGCGATGAAAGACAGAATTCCCCATGAACTAAGAGCTCCTTGCCACCCTAAGCTCTTAAAAGCTGTAAGAGGAACGCTAACTCCAGAAGCGATAGCTCCAAACAAATTCATAAAAACAGCATAAATGCCAGTTACGACCCCAATCCGAAGTGGGTACTTCAATTTTATAAAACCAGGTAGTAATACATTCCCAAACGCAATCGATAGTCCGATTAGGACCGTTCCAGTAAAAAGTGAAATCGTTCCTGGAAAAGAGCGTATGAAGATTCCGATGGTAAGTAGAGTTAAAGAATAGAAGATGGTACGTTCCATTCCAAATCGATTGGCTATTTTCGGTGCAAATGGTGAGAAAAAAGCAAATGCAAGTAATGGCAAGGTTGTAATGGTCCCTGCAATAGCATTGCTAATTTCTAAATCATTGCGGATATTTGGAATAAGGGGACCGACCGAAGTTAATGGTGCTCTTAAGTTTGCCCCGATTAAAATAATTCCCATTAGTAAAAACAGTGATTTTTGATTGCTGCTATTCGTATTTTCTAATACTGTTGCATTTCCCCCCATATGTGGCTTCCTTTCTTATTCGTTAATGTTCGTTTTAACTCATCCATATAACTATTTACGTTCTTAACCGCTTGATCGGTATCTTGCGCAAGTATCGCCTCATATAGCTCTTGATGGATCTCTTTTTCATAGTCGAGAGGCGCTCTTAACATTGTTAAATCTTGAACAGAGGTATTAAGTGCGTCTGTTATATGTTCATATAGATCGATAAGCATTTGATTATGAGATGCTTGAACGACTGCCTTATGGAACAAAATATCTGCCTCGATAAATTGAATGTGATCAGAGTTCTTCGCAGCATCCCAACATTTTTTCATAGATTCCTGCAATATTTTAATATCCTGGTCATTCCGACGCTCTGCTGCCTTTTGTGCTGCTTCTCTTTCTAGCGCTAACCGAACTTCGAGTGTTTCAAAAAGATTGGCTCTTTCAATATGTCGGTGAATGGCGGCTCCTAAAGAACTAGAAGAACGCACAATTGTGCCACTTCCTTGCTTAGTTTCTAAAAGCCCCGCATGTACAAGAGCACGTACAGCTTCACGCAACGTATTTCTACTAACATCAAATTCCACCATTAGCTCCATTTCCGGTGGGATCTTTTCACCAACGGGCCAAGTTCCTGTTTCAATTAACTGTTCCATTTGTGTTGCAACTTGGTCAACTAAAGAAATTCGAGTCGCTTTTTTAATACTCATCATTTTTTGCTCCCTTTTTGAAAAATTGTAGGATGATTGGTATATACTATATATTAACGTATACTTTTGGAATTTCAAGTTTTTTAACCAAAAGATAAATTCATCAATAGAATGTGTTTCAACGTGAATTTGAGAATATATATGAGGAATTAAAAGGGGTTCCTATTGTCTATAAATAAATTGGAATGATATCTAATTTAGATTAACTATTCATATTCAATGAAATAATCATGCAAGAAAGTTAAACTAGAGTTAATACAAGAAAGGGGAGTTGTCATAATGAATCATTGGGATCAACGTTTTCGAGATAAGAAGTATGTTTATGGAACTGAACCGAATGTTTTTTTAACTGAAATGCAACCAAAACTTCACTTAACTGGGGATGCTCTGGCGATCGCAGAAGGGGAAGGGCGGAATGCTGTTTATTTAGCTGAACAGGGAATGAATGTGACGACTTGGGACTTTGCGAAATCTGGGCTTGAAAAAACAAAAAAATTGGCTGGATCAAGGGGAGTAAGCGTCCAAACTCAGCTTGTGGATCTAAATGAAGCCCAGTGGCAAGAAAATCAATGGGATGAAATTATATGTGTATTCGGTCATTTTCCGCCAGAAGTAAGAAAGAAAGCACTTCAAGGAGTGAAACAATCGATTAAACCAGGCGGTTATTTTGTGACAGAGGTTTACTCCCATTACCAAATTCCATATAACAGTGGTGGACCGAAAGTGTTAGATCTACTATATGCACCTGAAGAATTTTTACACACCTTTAAAGATTGGCGTATTCTTCACTTCTTTACGGGAGAAGTCGATCGTTACGAGGGGGAATTACATAATGGTTTATCACATGTCATTCAATTTGTTGGACAAAAGCCTGTAAAAAATCCATCCTAAAATAGGATAGTAACCGGTACAAATTGAAATAGAATGTAGAAGAGGAAGATACAATAATAATTATGGAAAGGATGAGGAAGGGGACTTTTTCTATTATTTTCTATTCTAGATTAATAGAATGAAAAGATGCTAAACAAAAAGGGATACAAGAAATATTTTTTTCGATAGCAGGAATCATTCTCTCGCATATAGAAGATTCATTTTAATACCATTTTTAAAGAATCATAGGAGGGGTTTATGACGAACGAAGTCTTATTTTCTGTAAATGAAAACGGTGTTGCCTCGATCACTCTGAATCGTCCAAAGGCATTGAATTCACTTTCTTATACCATGGTGAAAGAAATAGGTCAGAAACTGGATGAATGGAAGACAGATTCGAAAGTTCGAATTGTGATGATTCGTGGGGCAGGGGATAAAGGTTTATGTGCAGGAGGAGACATTAAAGCACTATATGAAGCTAAGTCTAGTGAAGCTGCATTGCAAAAAGCTGAAATGTTTTTTGGAGAGGAATACAAAGTAGATAGGAAAATGTATGCTTTTCCAAAGCCGATCATTGCTTGTTTAGAAGGAATAGTGATGGGAGGAGGAGTTGGTCTAACATTCGGTGCGAGTCATCGAATTGTGACAGAGCGGACGAAGTGGGCGATGCCAGAAATGAATATTGGATTTTTCCCCGATGTTGGTGCAGGGTATTTTCTAAGTAAGGCACCTGGCTATATCGGTCGTTATTTAGCCCTATCTGCCTCAATCATTGGTCCTGCGGATGTATTGTATATAAAAGCAGCCGATCTATATATGTCAAGTGATGCTTTGGAACGTTTTATTCAAAAAGTGAAGAACCTCGATTGGCATCAAGCTGATTTACCTACTTCCTTAGATCATCTTGTGACTGAATATGCAAGTTTGCCGGAAAATGAGAGTGAGCTTTCGCTTTTACAAACTGAAATAGACAAGCACTTTGCTTATACAACGATGGAAGAAATCGTTGATTCCTTAGCAGGGGAAAGCGAATTTGCCATGAGGACAAAAGAAACACTTCTTTCAAAATCGCCTGTCTCTTTAAAAGTAACTTTAAAACAACAGGTAGATGCAAAACATAAGGACTTGAGCGAATGCTTTGAAATGGATTTGATTCTCGCTAAAAGATTTATGAGACATGAAGATTTCTTTGAAGGAGTAAGATCCGTCCTAATTGACAGAGATCAATCACCTCAATACAAGTATAAGAAGCTTTCGGATGTTTCCGATGAATTTGCACAAAAATTTTTTATTCCGTTGACTAAAAATATATGAGGAAACTTCCAATACTATGAATTTCTTCCTATCATTCAAACGATAATTAAAGGATGTCCCATATTGCTAAACCTTTACTATCCTTCAAAGTAAAATTTTATGGTTGGTGTTTGGGACAATCCTTGATAGAATCATGGATATTTGATTAAAATTCTCCACATAATAATTAGTAAGCTTTTCGCATAAAGGGTGAAAATCCTGGTTTTTTTTGACAATGAACAAACCAAAAGATCATAAATGAAATACTTAGAGTATTCTTAAGCTGTGTTACTTCTTCTCTTCATTTCTCTACTACTTTATTCAAAATAACAATATTCATAATATTCAGAACCCTCAATTTTAGAATCCTTCAAAAAATAAATTTTCCCATCTAAATATCGTTGATTCAATTCATCTCAAAAAGGGATGATTTCGATGCAAAATCCATATTGGAATGATAGTTTGTACGAATCATATAATGAATCCACAGATTTTATATCTTAAAAAAGCGAGAAAGACAAGGATCTAGATCATAATATGGAATCTTATACGTATGCGTCGACCCAGGGGGTATCTATAGGGTGACTGAGGAAATAAGGATGGGATTAAAAAAATATAAGAAAAGAGTGATAAACCATGTGTGGAATTACAGGTTGGGTTGATTTTCGGCAAGATTTGAAAAGGAAAGAATCCATCCTAAAAAAAATGACCAAAACTTTATCAAAGCGGGGCCCAGATGCATCTAATATTTGGAGTTCTCAACATGCTTTGCTTGGGCATACACGCCTCATTGTGGTGGATCCTATTGGTGGTGTCCAGCCCATGACTAAAACAAGTCATGGGAAAACCTATACAATGGTCTATAATGGGGAACTTTATAATACGGAAGAAATCAGAAAAGAATTACAGAAGAGAGGACATTTATTTACCTCACATTCTGATACAGAAGTATTGCTAACCGCTTATGTGGAATGGCAAGAACAATGTTTGGATTATTTAAATGGAATTTTTGCCTTTGCAGTTTGGAATCAACAAAACGAAAAGCTATTTATAGCAAGAGATCGCCTAGGGGTTAAACCACTTTTTTATAAAATTGAAAATGGTTCTATCCTTTTTGGCTCAGAATTAAAAGCGATATTAACTCATCCAGATATTAAACGGGAAATAGATAGAGAAGGCTTACAAGAAATCTTCGCCTTAGGGCCGTCTCATACTCCAGGCCATGGTGTATTTAGGGGGATGAAAGAACTTAGGCCGGCACATTTTCTCATTTACGATCGAAATCATTTGAAAATTCAACGATATTGGAATGTAAAAAGTCAAAAACATCCCCACACATTAGATGAAACGATAGAACATGTACATTTTCTCGTAAAGGATGCGGTCTGTCGTCAATTGGTCGCCGATGTCCCTGTTTGTACGTTTTTATCTGGCGGGATTGACTCTAGTGCAATTAGCGCTTTTGCTGCTGAATATTTTCAAAACAAAGGAAGGGGGTCTCTTCATACTTTTTCGATTGATTATGAACAAAACCATGATTTTTTTAAAGCGAGCGAATTTCAGCCGGATGAAGATCGACCATGGATTCAGAAAATGCAAAAATATTTGGATTCCTCTCATCATTCTGTTGTGATAAAAAATCGTGAACTCGCTCATTATTTAAAGGATGCGCTGATAGCCCGTGATTTGCCTGGGATGGCTGATATCGATTCTTCACTCTTCTACTTTTGTCAACGAATTAAGCAAGATTTTACTGTTGCATTATCTGGTGAATGTGCGGATGAAATCTTCGGGGGATATCCATGGTTTTATCGAAAGAAACTATTAGAGCAGAATGGTTTTCCTTGGATGAATTCCCAAATAGAAAGAGAAGATCTTCTCTTAACAAAATGGCAAAGGAAACTCGATTTAACAGGATATGTTCAGGAGCGGTATCAAGAATTGCTCGCTGAGGTACCACTACTAGAGGGGGAAAATTCTGAAGAAACTCGCCGAAGAGAAATGTTCTATTTAAATATGGTCTCGTTTATGACCACATTATTGGAAAGAAAGGATCGAATGAGCATGGGAGCTAGTCTTGAAGTCCGTGTCCCCTTTGCAGACCATCGAATTGTTGAATATGCGTGGAATATCCCCTGGGAAATGAAACGATTAGATGGGTATGAAAAAGGAATCTTGCGGAAGGCTCTAGAAAATGTTCTTCCTAAAAAAGTTCTTTATCGAAAAAAAAAGCCCCTACCCTAAAACACATCATCCAGAATATTTGAAACAAGTAAAAGGAATGCTACATCATATTCTTGATCAAAAAACATCCCCACTTCTAGAAATAGTCTCCAAGCAAAAAGTTAAAAACATGATTGATACAGACGGGGCATCATTCACAGTTCCTTGGTTTGGCCAGCTTATGACAGGTGCTCAACTCATGGCGCACTTAATACAAATTAATCTATGGCTAGATCATTATCAGATTAATATTATAGATTAATTCTACTTTACAAGAATGTTCGCTTTTGTTACGGTAGAATATTGAAAAAATAGGAAAACCAACTGATTATGTTTGTGTAAACATTATTTGTCATCCCTCCGCTACAGAAAAAACGAATTTCTTCAAACACTTAACCTAATGTAAATCATTAGGTTTTTTGTCATTCAGTGGTTTTACATACAAAAGGAGTTTATTATGCTATGCATCATAAACTTAGTAAAAGCATCTATATCATCATGGGAAAAAGCTATATAATAAATATAGGACATTTTGTTCAAAATGATCTAAGTTAGTCTAATAATCTGTTTCTCAATCCCTAAAAAATTCGGAAAATAAATTGAATTTCAATTTTTTCTAAATTTATGTTGTCAAAACGTGTCATTCCTTTTATAATGTCTACTATACGAATACAAATGTACATTTTGAAAATACATGAGGTGAGCGCATTGAAGGGATATGTATCAATAGGACTTCTTGGGTTGGGAACGGTAGGAACAGGTGTTGTGAAATTGATTCAACATCATCAAGAACAACTTGTTCATCAAGTTGGTTGTCCAGTATCCATTGAGAAGATTCTTGTGAAAAATTTAGAAAAAGAGAGAGAAGTTGAAATTGATCAAAGTCTTCTTACAGATGATCCATATGATGTTGTATTAAATCCAAATATAGATATTGTAGTGGAAGTAATGGGCGGGATTGATGAAACACGTCAATATTTGTTAGAGGCATTGAAAGCTAAGAAACATATAGTTACAGCAAATAAAGATTTAATTGCCCTGCACGGTTCTGAATTACAAAGCACGGCTGTTGAAAATCAATGTGATTTATTTTATGAAGCAAGTGTTGCTGGGGGCGTTCCGATTATTCGTGGACTGACAGATGGCCTATCTTCAGACCGAATCCAAAAGCTTATGGGAATTGTCAACGGAACGACGAATTTCATTTTAACAAAAATGGATAAAGATGGCCTTTCTTATGAAAAAGCGCTTAGTGACGCACAAGAACTTGGATTTGCTGAGGCAGATCCAACAGCGGACGTGGAAGGTCTTGATGCTGCTCGTAAAATGGCCATTTTAGCAAGGCTTGCCTTTTCAATGAATATTGAATTAGATGATGTTGAAGTAAGTGGAATTTCACAAATTTCAAAAGAAGATTTAAAATATGGAAGTACACTTGGTTATACAATGAAACTGATCGGTTATGCTCATCAAGAAAATGAACGGGCAGAAGTAAGTGTTCAACCAACATTTTTACCGAATGGTCATCCACTTGCAACTGTGAATGATGAATATAACGCGGTTTATGTATACGGGGAAGCAGTAGGAGAAACAATGTTCTACGGGCCTGGTGCTGGAAGTCTCCCAACAGCAACCTCTGTTGTTAGTGATATCGTAGCTGTTGTAAAGAATATGAGGTTAAATGTGACGGGGCAAAGTCATCTTTCACCCCAATTCCCTAAGCAGTTAAAGAATCAAAATGAGAAAATTGCCAAATACTTTATTCGTCTTCATGTCCTTGATGAAGTAGGTGCATTTGCAGAATTAACAAGATTATTCTCAGCTAATGCTATTAGTTTTGAAAAAATTCTGCAGCTACCATTGGATGAAAAAGGATTAGCTGAAATTGTAATTGTGACACATCGAGCAACCATGCAAGATTACGAAAATGTAGTACAAGAAATTAAAAATTTATCTGTTGTGAAGGAAATTAAAAGTTTTTATCGTGTTGAAGGAGACGGGGCTAAATGAAATGGGAAGGCTTAATTAAAAAATATCGTGAATTTTTGCCAGTAACAGAACATACACCAGCATTAACATTGATGGAAGGCAATACACCACTTATACCATTAGAAAAAATTTCAGCTAAGTTTGATGTCGAGATTCATGTGAAAACAGAAGGAACCAATCCTACTGGGTCCTTTAAAGATCGCGGAATGGTGATGGCAGTCGCCAAAGCAAAAGAGGAAGGCAGTAATACTGTTATTTGTGCCTCCACTGGGAATACATCTGCAGCGGCTGCAGCCTATGCAGCACGTGCTGGTATGCGTGCGATTATTGTAATACCAAACGGAAAAATCGCATTAGGGAAATTAGCTCAAGCAATGATGTATGGCGCGGAAATTGTGTCAATTGAAGGGAATTTTGATGAAGCGTTGAAAATGGTTCGTAAAATTAGCGAAACCTCTCCAATTACACTTGTAAACTCCGTCAACCCATACCGAATTGAAGGGCAAAAAACCGCAGCATTTGAAATTTGTGACCAACTTGGAAAAGCACCGGATATTTTAGCCATCCCTGTTGGAAATGCTGGTAATATCACAGCCTATTGGAAAGGGTTCAAAGAGTATCATGAGAAGTTCAATACAGGATTACCTCGTATGCACGGTTTTGAAGCGGAAGGTGCCGCCGCCATTGTGAAGAAAAAAGTAATTGAACAACCAGAAACGGTTGCAACGGCGATTCGCATCGGGAACCCTGCCAGCTGGGAAAAGGCGGCTCAAGCGCGTGATGAATCAAAAGGACAAATTGATTTCGTAACAGATGCAGAAATCCTAGAAGCATTCCAAATGTTAACAAGAGAAGAAGGGATCTTTGCAGAACCTGCATCTTGTGCATCAATTGCCGGCATAATCAAGCATCGTAAATCTGGACAAATACCAGCAGGTAGTACGATTGCAGCTGTATTAACAGGTAACGGGTTAAAAGATCCTCAAACAGCGATCGAACAAGTTACGAAGAAGCCGGTCGTATTACCGAATGACGAAAAAGTCGTATTTGATTATATTGAAGGAGTTGTACGTGCATGATTGCACAATCATTCCTAAAGGTTCCGGCAAGTACAGCTAATTTGGGACCGGGATTTGATTCCATCGGATTAGCCTTAAACCGTTATTTAACATTAGAAATAACACCCGCTGAGGAATGGTGTTTCGAGCATCTTTCTCCTTTGCTCAAAGCCCTGCCAACAGACCAAAACCATTTAATTTATCAAATTGCCAAAAAGACGGCTGATCAATATGGAAAAACTCTTCCAGAATTAAAAATCCGGATGGAAAGTGAAATACCATTAGCTCGAGGACTTGGCAGTAGTGCAGCAGCGATTGCAGCGGGAATAGAGATTGCTGATAAATATTGTGGACTTTCTTTATCCAATAAGGAAAAACTACAAATTGGGACAAAAATTGAAGGACATCCTGATAATATTGGAGCATCGATATACGGTGGGTTAGTCATTGGTGTGTTGGTAGACGGCAAAACTGAAATTGTTCCAATAAAGGATGTCGATCTTGATATTGTCGTACTTATTCCCTCATATGAACTAAAAACAGAGGATGCTAGAAACGTTCTTCCTGATTCTTTTGAAAGGAAACAAGCAGTAGCGGCGAGTGCCATAAGCAATACATTGATTGCAGCTCTATTATCCAAACAATATTCACTTGCGGGTACGATGATGGAACGTGATTTACTCCATGAGCCTTATCGTATCCCATTAATTAAAGACTTTGGCAAGATTAGAAAAGTAGCAAAAGAAAATGGAGCATTCGGTACAGCGATTAGTGGAGCTGGCCCAACAGTTATTTCCTTCACAGAAAAAGGAATGGGACAAAGGTTAGCTAACATACTACAAAAATCTTTTCCAAGCTTGCAAGTTGAATTCCTAAAGATTGATGAACAAGGGATACAGTGGGAAGAAGCCTCATCCCTACAAAAAATGGGGCTGTCCGAAAAGTAGTTTTCTAAGCCTAAATAGGTAAAATGCAAAATCCAAGAATGTGACATATCAACATTCTTGGGTTTTTAATTTGGGCAAAATTCATATTAAAATGGACTTTTGAGACAGCCCCATTTTTTTGTCTAGGAAACTAACTGGTATTCTCAAAAAGAAGTGCAAATAACCTTAATCCCTGTTGCTTTCCTTCGTTTCCTCTTAGTTTACTTCAAGAAGCTTCCATTTTTATTGTAAATGAGTTAAGATGTTGCTATTGCAAAAAACGACAATGTTGCGCTTTTTTCTACAGAAATCAACGAAAAAAATAATAGGAGAAGGATGAAAAATGAAAGATTCCCATCGAAAGTCCCGAGAATAGTTCATAGAAATATCATAAATGAAATATATTTGTAAAATTTGTTGAATAAATGAAATGTTAGGGCTATCTTTTTCACCTCATTCCCATTATTATATATATATATACAAGGTTACGATAGAAAGGTGAAATTTATGGAAAGAAAAAAGACAAGAAAATGGTGGAAAATGGACATGAAAAAAATATTAATACCAACCATTTCCTCCGTTTTTCTTACAGTAGCATATAGTAATGGTGTAGTTGTTAAGGCAAATGGCAAACAACAACCACTGACGGCAAGTGATCAAGATGTTCACTCCATTCGACAAATATCAAAGAGTATTGAGCTTGGTTTTTCACCTTTCACGGTTCTAAAAACTGGATTAAATCATATGTATGCCGATACGAATGTGAATTCTGAAAAGCTCCAACAGACTTCAACGAATACTAAGAAAATCGTTTATTTAACATTTGATGATGGACCAAACCATGCCTCCATTCCTATTTTAAATAAGCTTGACCAATACAATGCGAAGGCCACATTTTTTATGTTAGAGCCGAATATGAAACAATATCCACAGGCGGTTAAAGAGATGGTTAATCGTGGCCATGCTGTTGGTATGCATGGAGTGACACATAATGCCAAAATGATTTATCAATCAGCACTCACAGTATTAAATGAAATGCAAACGGGGCAAAAGACATTAGAAGAAATAGCCGGTGTTCAATCTCATTTAATCCGTTCACCTTATGGTTCATTTCCTCATATGAAACCACTATATAAGGCGGTTGTAGAAGAAAATGAGTTGCATCTATGGGATTGGACCATAGATAGTGAAGACTGGAAATATCCAAGAGGACAGTTTGTTGGTAAAGTAATTAATAGTGCAGAGGCATTAGCTAGTACTTCCAAACCTATGATTATTCTTATGCATGAAAAACCAACTACATTAGCAAAACTAGACTATATTTTACGTTATTTTCAGGAAAATGGATATGAAATGAGACCATTGACAGAACAGATGGAACCATTTACGTTTCATCATGAATAAAAAAATAAATCATTAAGACAAAAAAGGTTCGATTGTTTAGGTCAAACCTTTTTTTGTTTTTGAAAATTAAGGATAGGATGATTGGTTTCTTTCATGATAATTCATGAATCAATTTTTTCCCTAGTCCGATAATAAGAGGAGAGATGATCAGTTGAGTCTTTTGTGGGAGGTATAATATGGAGTATATTGAAAAAGAAGGGTATACATTATGTTATGAAGCCTACGGAAAGGGCAGTCCCATTGTATTTATTCACCCACCAGGAATGGGAAGAAAAACATTTATCAAGCAACTTTCTTTACAGTTAAATATGAAGGTCGTACTTTTAGATTTAAGAGGCCATGGGGATAGCACGATTTCTTCCTCAGCCATGCTTGATGATTTTGTGGAGGATATTGAAACGGTAAGGAACCATTTAGGTGTTGAAAAAATTTTTCTTTTCGGTTATTCAGCAGGGGGTATGATTGCACAGGAATATACATTTCGATTTCCAAGGTCTGTGAAGGGGGTTATTCTTTCCGGAGCTTATCCAATTATTCAAAATAAAATATTAGAATGGGAGCATCGAATTGGAATTTTTATGGCTAAATCTACTCCGAAAATATTAGCAAGAATTCTGGCGGTGAGCCATTTTTCAAATGATGAAGAACAACAATTGATATACAATCAAATAGTGAAGTCAAACCAAAATGTCTGGTCCCAATACTATGAAATGGCTTTAAATTATTCCTGTATACATAAACTGAATGATTGGAATATCCCATTATGCCTATTATATGGGAAAAGGGCCGACTATATAAATGGTCATGTGAAATGGTATTACACAATTCCAAATGTGCAAATAGAATGGATTAACAAAGCGAATCATCAATTGCCAACAAGACACTACCGACGTATTAATCCAATCATTGAAGCATTCGTTAATAAACATGAGTAAACAAAAAGGATCTGCTTTTCGTTTCTTGAACTTTCCGAGGGATTATTATAAGTTTATAAAGTGAGACTTCATTTTGTGGAGGGTTGAAAAGGATAGAGCATTATGGATGAAAGGAAGAGGAGGAATGGAGGATCAACAAAGAGATGATCCACGGTTCATTATAGCAAAACATGAAGCATTAATGGGGATTGCTCTAGTAATCTTTAATTTTCTATGGTGGTTTGGATTTGCTTACGGGCTAGGAAGTAAACCTGTTAGCGAATATTCATACATATTAGGACTTCCATCTTGGTTTTTCTATAGTTGTGTCGTTGGATTATTCGTTGTGATTGGACTCGTATTCATTATGGTTAAATTTTTTTTGAAAGATGTAGATTTTGATGGGGAACATGAGGGATGAAGACGGCGGTTGTTCTAACACTTATTATATTTTTTGTAATTATTTTTATTATTGGTCTCTATTCTGGAAGGATGGTCAATCGATCGACATCATTTGTTCAGGAGTATTTTTTAGGAAGTAGAGAATTAGGTGGCTTTATCCTTGCCATGACGATGGCCGCTACATATGGGAGTGCTTCAAGCTTTTTAAGTGGTCCAGGAGCGGCCTACCAATATGGATTAGCTTGGGTGTTACTGGCGATGAGTCAAGTAGCGACAGGTTATTTTGTGTTATTAATCCTTGGAAAGAAATTTGCTATTATGGCACGCAAATACAAGGCCGTTACCCTTATTGATTTTTTGTATGCACGCTACCAAAGTAAAGCAGTAGTGGTATTAGCCTCTGTAAGTATCATTATCTTTTTATTTTCAGCAATGTTAGCCCAATGGATTGGAGGGGCAAGGCTTGTTGAATCGATTACAGGTCTATCCTACACAAAAGCACTGATTATTTTTGCTATCTCGGTTATTATGTATGTCGCAATAGGTGGTTTCCGTGCGGTTGCTTTGACAGATGCCGTGCAAGGGACGATTATGGTAATTGGAACGATGATCCTATTGGTCGGAGCCTTAGTTGCAGGTGGTGGGATGGAAAATATTATGGGGACTCTACGCGAAGAAAATCCTAATTTACTGTCACCTTTTGGTCATGATCGAAATTTATCTCCCATGTACATATCCTCATTCTGGATTTTGGTTGGAGTAGGTGTTGTTGGTTTGCCACAAGTTGCGGTTCGGGCAATGAGTTATAAAAATGCAAAAGCCATGCATCGCGCTTTACTAATTGGGACCATTGTTGTCGGAGTGATAATGCTTGGGATGCATCTGATCGGTGTAATGGCGAGGGCAATCATTCCCGGGATTGAAGTAGGAGACAAGGTCATGCCTGAGTTAGCCATGACGGTATTACCTCATTGGCTATCAGGAATCGTTTTGACTGCACCAATGGCGGCAATTATGTCAACCGTTGATTCGCTTCTTCTTCTAGTTGCATCGGCTGTTGTAAAAGACCTGTATTTAAACTTTATTAAACCAGATGCTACAGAACAAACAATCAAAAGATGGAGTATAACGATTACTGCAATGATTGGAGTGGCTGTTTTTTTATTCGCTCTAAACCCACCAAATTTAATTATTTGGTTAAATTTATTTTCATTCGGAGGATTAGAAGCCGTTTTTATTTGGCCGATTGTTTTAGGCCTTTATTGGAAAAATGGGAATAAACATGGTGCATTGGCATCAATGGTTGTTGGAATGGTCTCATATATATTATTTAGTACGTTCTATCCGAATGCCTTTAAAATGCATACAGTTGTTCTTCCTATGATGTTTTCACTATTCACCTATTATATTATTTCCAAAATGACGAATAAGAAGTTGAAAGAAAGCATGAAATAAGTGGGTGCTTTCTTTCTTTTTTTTGAAATCCGATATTTTAATAGATGTCTGAAAAAAACATTATATTAATATGATATTTTTCGATAATAATGCATGATGGTATGCTTCGAAAACCACTTCTTCATTAAGTTGTATTTTTGTGCATAAATCTCGTGCATCATCCCAATTTCCACGTTCAACTTGTTTAACAATATTTAAAACGTATTGTGCATCATTTCCTTCATTAAGTAATGCTCGTTTAATCTCTACATCGAGAGGAAGCTCCTTTAATATTTCTTCCATTGGTCGGCCTATTAATACATCGATCACTGAAAACAATCCGAGCAAGAAATATTGCGATGAGGATTGTTTTGCATGAATGTATGGACTGATTTTTTCCAAAGTATTGGCCCGTATTAAGCTAGTTTGAATAATTTCTTCAGAACATTTATGGTTAGTATGATTTAAAAAGAGGAAAGCCATCCATTTTTTTAAATGATTAAATCCAATAATCATGATTGCCTGTCTAATGGTTTTTATGGGTTGCCTTGTATAGAAAGCGGCTTTATTTAAAAGTTTTAATAATTGATAGGCAAGTGGAAGATCCTTTTCTATTAAATCGGTAATGACATCAATATTCGGCGATTCCTGGTTTAATTCTTTTAATATTTTAAAATATTCAGTTGAAAAATGTGGGATTGATTCACCACTTAATATCATGGGTTCACAAAAGAAATAGCCTTGAAAGAAGTGATAGCCTTGCTCCATGGCTTCTTTCATTTGTTCACGGGTTTCAACCTTTTCAGCAAGCCAGTGGATATGATGAAGATGAGACAACTTGCGTTTCATTTGCATCCTTTGCTCTGCACTTGTGTTTAAAAAATCGACCTTAATGATGTCAGCATATGGAAGGAAACCTTGATTATCTTTATGTAGAACAAAATCGTCTAGGGCAATGGAATACCCGTGATCTTTAAGCTTTTGGCAAATCTTTAATACTTCGTTTTTAGCCATGACATCTTCTAATATTTCAATGACAATTTCCTCTTTTGAAAAAAAGAAGGGGGCTTCTAGTAATAATAAGTTTTCTGTGAAATTAATGAATAGCTTTTTTCCCTCTGATATTCTGCTTATTCCAATGTTGATTAAGCTGTTCTTAATAACAGATATCGTCGCTTGATCTGCATTCACAATATTTGCTTGATTTGTTGTAGAGTTATTTCGATATAGTAATTCATAAGCAACCGTTTTTTCAAAACGATTGAAGATTGGTTGTCTTGCTACATGTATATCCATAAAAAGCACCTCGGAAAAAGTAGAAGTCTCCCCTTTATTTTACTTAGTTTGAGAATGAAAAGATAGTCATATATTAAGAATGTCATGAAAATATTATCGGATTTCATGGATATAACAAACCAGTCGCCTCCGCTATTCATAGTCCAGCTCCGGCTCCTTGCTGCTCGAGGTCAAAAGCTCATCCTTTTTGTGGCAAAATGCGCCACATCAAGGCTGATCTTTTGCTTGTCGCAGCAGGACAGTCGCCTCCGCTATTCATAGTCCAGCTTGAATTATTTATTTTTTTTGTTGACATTTATTTTTTTCCATATTATGATGTTTACAAATAAATGATTCGGCTTACAGGTGATGATGAAGAGGAGTAGCTTAGGCGGCTTTTTGCAGAGAGCTGGTGGTTGGTGCAAACTAGCAAAGTTGTTTAAGTGAATGGACTTCTAAACCCCAAACTGAACCTCTAAGGAGAGTAGTAGGCTTTGGCGATCGATCTCATCGTTATAAGAGATGTGTATAGACGGAGATGATCTATACAAGAAAGTGGATTGTAAAAAAGATACAATCAACAAAGGTGGTACCACGGGTTCCTCGTCCTTTGGATGAGGGCCCTTTTTGTGTTTTTTAAATTGCTTTCGTACGCTTTGTTGGTAGTAAAGTGAAAAATTGAATAATTAAATTGTTGAGTAAGAGGAGTAGGTGGATACTGATTCGATACAGAGAGCCGGTGTAGGTGAGATCCGGTACGATAAGTTTCATTGAATGGACTTACGAGAGGTGTTCTGAACATATGGAAAGTAGGAATACACGGTTTCCACCGTTACATGGATAGGATATCGGAAAGTGATTTCTCGTATTCGAAGAGAGGGAGTCTTTTGGCTTCAATGTGGGGTGGTACCGCGGATTCATTCGTCCTCCATAAATGTTTAAACATTTATGGAGGATTTTTTTATTTTTTGAAAGGTGGGGATGAAAAATGAGTACGACTACAAAACAAAACTATATATTAAAAGAAATTGAAGGGGATTTGATCACACCGATTTCTGTATTTAAACGATTGAAAGGTCGAAAAAAGTTTTTATTTGAAAGTTCCTATAAACATGAGGAAAGTGGACGATATTCCTTTTTAGGTTTAAATCCTTATTTAGAATATAAGGCAATCGCCTGTGATGTTTATATTTCTAGTGATTCCAAGAATCAAAAAGATTTTTTTAAAGGGAACCCAATTGAAAAACTAAAGAAGATGTTTCCCATAAAGGATATGGAGTCATTACCTTTTCCTTTTTTTGGAGGGGCGATCGGGTTTATTGGCTATGATGTCATTCGGCATTTCGAACAAATCGGTGATGAATTAAACGATTCAATGAAGATGCCAGATATACATTTAATGTTTTATGAGGATATTGTCGTTTTTGATCATTTATTTCAAAAAGTGTATGTCGTTTCTTTAAACTTAAGTGGCGATCGTACAGACGAAGAAATGAATGAAACCGTCCAAAAAATCGAGCAAGATATTTTACAAGAGTCTATGTTTCGGAATCAAGTAAAAGTCGAACCATTAGACTTTGAATCGAATCATACATTTGAAGAGTATTGTGAAAAAGTACGAAAAGCGAAAAATCATATTATTAAAGGGGATATTTTTCAGGTTGTTTTATCACAGAGATTGAAGGCAAGTTTTAAAGGGGATTCTTTTGAGTTTTATCGTCAACTAAGAAGGGTAAATCCATCCCCTTATATGTTTTATATTGACTTTGAATCATACACCATTATAGGGGCATCACCAGAGAGTTTAATTAAAGTAACGGGAAATAAAGTGATGACTAATCCAATTGCTGGAACTCGTCCGCGTGGATTAACGAAACAGGAGGATGTGAAACTCGAGAAAGACCTTCTCGCTGATGAGAAAGAAATAGCGGAGCATCATATGCTTGTGGATCTCGGTAGAAATGACTTAGGGAAGGTTTGTGAAATTGGATCTATAAAAGTGGCGAAAGACAAAGCCGTTGAAAAGTATAAACATGTAATGCATATCGTTTCTGAAGTGACGGGAGAATTAAAGAAGCATGTTCATCCATTAGATGCACTGATGTCAATTTTACCTGCTGGAACGGTCTCGGGAGCTCCGAAGATTCGGGCTATGCAAATTATCAATGATTTAGAAACAGAAAAACGTGGTGTGTATGCAGGCGCTATTGGGTATATGTCGGCCAATGGGGATTTTGATTTTGCTTTAGCGATTAGAACGATGGTCGTGAAGGACCAAGTAGCATATGTTCAAGCTGGAGCAGGAATTGTGTATGATTCTATCCCTGAAAAAGAATATGAAGAAACATTAAATAAGGCAAAAGCATTATTGGAGGTGGAAGCATGATTTTATTAATCGATAATTATGATTCATTTACTTATAATCTTTATCAATTAATTGGGGAAATTGGGAAAAATATACGTGTCGTTCGGAATGATGAAATTAGTTTGGAAGAAATTGAAGCCATTGAGCCAGAAGCTATTATTCTTTCTCCAGGACCAGGAACTCCTGAAGAAGCGGGGATTTGTGTAGATGTCGTAAGAGCCTTTTATCATCGCATTCCAATTTTAGGGATTTGTTTGGGACATCAAGCCATTGCTTCTGCATTTGGAGGACGGATTATTCAAGCAAAAACCATTAAACATGGAAAGACATCGATCATTCAACATAAGGGAAAAGGAATATTTGGTTCGTTTCATCGTCCGATTTCGGTGATGCGTTATCATTCTCTTTCTGTTGATGAATCCTCTTTACCTTCCAAATTAGAAGTATTAGCTCATGCGATGGATGATGGCGAAATTATGGCGATGAAACATAAAGAGTATCCAGTGTACGGATTACAATTCCATCCAGAATCAATTGGTTCAAAGGATGGCAAGGAAATTGTTCGTCAATTTTTCTACCAATGTAAGAAGGAAAAGAAAATGAAATCATATTTACAGAAACTAGCAGATCATCAACCGTTAATGGAAGAAGAGATGGTGGCGGCCTCCCAGGAACTCCTTCAGGAAGATGTGACAGATAGTGAAATTGCAGCTTTCCTAATGGCATTAAAATCAAAAGGGGAAACAGCTGATGAAATCGCTTCGTTAGTAGGAGTATTACGGCAAAATGCTATTGGAATTAATAAGAAAATTCCGAATGTTATGGATAATTGTGGGACAGGGGGAGATGGTTCTCAAAGTTTTAATATAAGTACCACATCCGCATTTGTTCTTGCTGGAGCCGGTGTGAAAATTGCTAAGCACGGGAACCGCAGTATTTCGAGTAAAACAGGAAGTGCTGATGTATTAGAACATTTGGGGATCTCTCTTGATCTAATGGAAAATGATGTTGAAGAGTTATTAGAGGAAAATGGAATTGCGTTCTTATTTGCTCCACATGTCCATCCGCGGATGAAACGAATCATGAAAGTAAGAAGAGATTTAAAGATTCCTACGATTTTTAATTTAATTGGTCCATTAACTAATCCAGTTGATTTAGAAACTCAAATTTTGGGGATCTACCGACGAGATATGCTAGAAATGATGGCAGAAGTATTAAAACGTCTTGGAAGAAGAAGAGGGGTCGTTTTAAACGGGGCAGGGTTTATGGATGAGGCTTCATTAGCAGGAGAAAATGCACTTGTTCTTTTAGATGAAGGAAATATTACGAAGATGACCCTTCATCCTGAACAAGTAAATTTACCCGTATATCCTTTGGAAGCCATTCGTGGTGGCGAAGCAAAAGAAAATGCAGATATTTTATTAAGAATTTTACAAGGAGAAAAAGGAGCCTATCGAGACACCGTATTATTAAATACAGGAATTGGCTTGTTTGCCAATGGCATAGTGAAAACGATTGAAGAGGGAATTGCATTGGCTAGAGAAAGCATTGATTCTGGTGCGGCCCTTTCAAAATTACATTATCTAATTGATTATAGTGAACGTAAACAAAAGGTGGTAATTTAGATGACTGCAAGTATACTAGACGGAATATTACAAAAAAAGAAAGAGGAGGTCGAACGGTTAAAAGAAACATTCCGGCATGAGTTTGTAGAACAGAAAAAGTATTCATTATATGAATCTTTTCAACAATCAACGGTTATGAAGGTGATTGCGGAGATGAAAAGGGCCTCCCCATCCAAAGGAGATATCCATGTGACGGTCGATCCGCTTGCACAAGCTAAACAATATGAACAAAGCGGAGCAAATGCGATTTCGGTTTTAACAGATGAACCATTTTTTAAAGGGAAAATGGAAGACTTAAAGAATATCCGGGAAGTGGTGAAGCTTCCGATCTTATGTAAAGATTTCATTATTGATCCCATTCAGATCGACCGTGCGAAGCAAGCAGGAGCAAACGTCATATTACTCATTGCAGCAGCCTTAGATGATGAACAGTTGACCACCCTTTTTTCTTACGCACATGAGACAGGACTCGAAGTATTGCTTGAAGTACATGATGAAGTTGAAATGGAGAGAGCTCTTCAATTAAATGCAAAAATCATTGGAATTAATAACCGGGATTTAAAAACATTTGAGGTCAATTTAGCAACGACTGAAAAGCTTATCCAACCATTAAAAAATGAAAAGGATACGTATTTCATTAGTGAAAGTGGCATTCGTACAAAAGAGGATGTGGAGCGTGTCCGAATAGCAGGTGCTAGCGGTATTTTAGTAGGAGAAACACTCATGAGATCAAAGGATATTAACGCCACTCTAACTAGCTTTAAAGTGGAATTGTGAGGTGGATGGATGTTTGTAAAAATATGTGGAATCCAAGATATAAAAACAGCTGAATTCACATGTAGTGCTGGAGCTGATGCCATTGGATTTGTATTTGCCACAAGCAAGCGGAAAATTTCAGTTGATACAGCTAGGCAATTATCGGAAGTCATTCCTCCTCAAGTGAAAAAAGTAGGGGTCTTTGTGAATGAGGACAAAAAAAGAGTCGAGAGAATGGTGAAAGAAATTGGATTAGACTTTGTACAGCTGCATGGGGATGAACCTCCTGAATATGCGAGAACCCTTGATGTTCCCGTTATAAAGGCGTTTGCCTTTGATGAAAAAGTGAATGTAGAAGATTTATTAAACTACCCGGCAGAATACTTCTTAATAGATAGTCCAAAAGGAAAATATCGGGGAGGAAATGGAGTCACGTTTGATTGGGATCTTCTAGCAAGTTCTCAGCTTCCATGTAAAAAAATCTTTTTAGCTGGTGGACTAGATTTTCAAAATGTTCAAGAGGCTATTTCAATTGTCCACCCATTTGCAGTTGATATATCAAGTGGTGTCGAAACAGATGGCAAGAAAGATATAAATAAAATAAAACAATTTATTCAATGCGCAAAAGGAAGTGTCAAAATATGAGTACGTATATTCAACCGAATGAGAAAGGACATTTTGGAACATTTGGTGGAAGATTTGTTCCAGAAACTTTAATGCAAGCCGTCTTGGAATTAGAAGCGGCATATAATGAAGCAATGAAGGATCCTCAGTTTTTGAAGGAGTTACAAAATTATTTAAAGGACTATATTGGGAGGGAAAATCCGCTTTACTATGCCCGGAATCTATCAGAAAAAATAGGCGGAGCGAAAATTTACTTGAAGAGGGAAGATTTGAATCATACAGGTGCACATAAAATTAATAATACGATTGGGCAGGCCCTTCTAGCGGTTCGAATGGGCAAGAAGAAAGTGGTAGCAGAAACAGGGGCTGGACAACATGGGGTGGCAACAGCGACTGTCTGCGCTTTACTCAATTTGGAATGTGTCATCTTTATGGGGGAGGAAGATATTCGTCGCCAAAAATTAAATGTGTTCCGGATGGAGCTACTAGGTGCAAAGGTTGAAAGTGTGAAACAGGGAAGTGCTACATTAAAAGATGCGGTCAATGAAGCCCTTAGGTACTGGGTTTCAAATGTACGGGATACTCATTACATTATGGGGTCGGTATTAGGCCCCCATCCTTTTCCTAAAATGGTTCGCGATTTTCAAAGTGTCATTGGCTATGAAACAAAAAAGCAAATAATTGAGAAAGAAGAGAAACTTCCAGAGGCGATTGTTGCTTGTATTGGTGGCGGAAGTAATGCTATGGGAATGTTTTATCCTTTTATTGAAGATCAAGAAGTCCGTTTACATGGTGTGGAAGCAGCGGGAAGTGGACTTGACACAGATCAGCATGCCGCTTCATTAACAAAAGGGTCGATCGGAATCTTACATGGAAGTAAAATGTATTTATTACAAGATGAAAATGGCCAAATTCAAGAAGCTCACTCTATTTCCGCGGGACTTGACTATCCGGGTGTCGGACCTGAGCATAGTTTATTAAAGGAAATAGGTCGTGTAGAATATACTGCGGTGACAGACCAGGAAGCGTTAGAAGGTTTTCAACAATTAACGAAAACGGAAGGGATTATTCCTGCACTAGAAAGCTCCCATGCGATAGCCTATGCAATGAAATTGGCAAAAACGATGAAGAAAGAAGAGGTCATTGTTGTATGTCTTTCCGGTCGCGGCGATAAAGATGTAGAAGCCATTCAGTCCATATTAGGGGGAGAAATTAAATGAGTAAAGAACGAATAGATTTAATGTTTCAGACGTTGAAAGAAAAGAACGAAAAAGCCTTTGTCGCTTATATAATGGCAGGGGATGGAGGGTTATTGACTCTTCGGGATAACATACAATTTTTACAAGAATCTGGTGTTTCATTAGTTGAACTCGGAATTCCATTTTCCGATCCTGTTGCAGATGGTCCGACAATCCAGGAAGCGGGGCTACGGGCTCTACGGGAAGGAACAACATTAAAAAAGGTTTTGAATGAAATTGCGAGTTTTCGTGAATCCATTGAAATTCCGATCGTTATTATGACGTATATGAACCCAGTTTATGCATATGGGGTCGAACAGTTTGCAAATGATTGCGAACTAGCAGGTATTGATGGATTGATTATTCCCGATGTTCCAATGGAGGAGGAAGCCATCATCCATCCCTATTTGAAAGAGAAGCAAATTGCCCTTATAAGACTTGTAACTCTAACAAGCCCTCTAGAACGAATAAAGGCCATTGCAGAAGGAACAGAAGGGTTTCTCTATGCTGTAACGGTTACAGGCACTACTGGAGAAAGAAGTCAGATCCATGAAAACTTAGGGGGGTATTTACAAAAATTAAAAGAGATAAGCCCAGCCCCGGTCCTTGCAGGTTTCGGAATTTCCACTCATGAACAAGTGAAGGGAATTGGTGGACTTTGCGATGGTGTCATTGTCGGAAGTAAAATCGTGGATTCTCTTCATTTTGGAAAACATGAGGAAATTATCAAATTGATCAACCCTGAAAAAACACTTGTGCAATGAATTTGCCAGAGAGCCGAGGATCTGATAGGATTTTTTTAGCTATTTTCATCATTGGCGATTAATTCAACGTGATGATGTTGAGAATATTAGAATAACAGTTTCTAAAAGGAATTGGTTCGTTTTAAAATAGTAGTATTTTATGGAAGCAATCGGTGTAAAGGCTGATTGCTTTTCATCCGCCATCTGTCCACCCATCTTAAAGGGTGAAAAAAGAATGGCACAATGGCCTTTCTAATCGACTTCACGAAACAAAATGAACAAAGTTAAATGTGGTTAAAGTAAGGGGTCAGCAAAAATGAAAGTCAAAAACCTTCTATATATAGTGTGTCGTCGTTTTTTTACAGAACGGTTCTATGATCAATCTGCACATACAGCCTATTATTTCCTACTTTCTTTTTTACCATTTATCATCTTTGCTTTTTCAGTTATTAGCTTGTTTCCAATCGAAGCAAATGATGTTCTTTCCTTATTAGAACCCTTTACTCCAGAAAGCGCCTACTCAATGATTCATCATACAGTAGACGGGATTTTGGAGAAAAGGCAGCCTCATTTAATATCCTTTAGTTTACTCGCGACGTTTTGGCTCGCATCGATGGCTATTCAATCACTCGTTCGCTCACTGAATGATGCGTATCAGATCAAACGAGCATCCCCCTTTGTATTAGGATTATTAAATGATTTATTATTAACACTTGGTTTTATGATCATTGTGTCACTATCTTTATTCGTCCCAATCATTGAACGAATTCTCCAAACTTTCGTTATACAGAACATTTCTGTCCCGCATGTTTTATCCAATCTATGGTTTTTTGTAAAATGGGGGATTGGAACGGTGTTCTTATTTGGATTTTTTCTATTCCTTTATATGGTCGTTCCCAGCAAATATGTGGGGGTGATTGAGGCTTTACCAGGTGCTATCTTTGCTACTTTAGGGTGGCAGATTGTGTCTATTGGATTTACATACTATGTCAGTATTGGTAGTTATTCTAAAGTTTACGGCCAATTGGGGAGTATGATCGCCTTAATGGTATGGTTTTATTTGAGTGCAGCGGTACTTCTTATTGGGGGGATCGTCAATTCCACGTTTGTGAAAGGAAAGAGGGAAATATAGAGAACGGCAACGGGATTTGATGATGGAAGCTGACGCAAATGCATGTATATCATGCCTATTTGCCTAAAATGCTAGTCGTTACCGTTAATTTCGTTTTTCAGTTAAGTCAATTTCCGTAAATTGCATATCCACTCCGACAGGAAACGATATTTCCATAATGCCATCTTTATACTGAGCGGTTGCCCCTTTTTTTCGGACGAGTTGGGGCAATAGAATTTCTTGTCTGTCACCCATTTCAGGGATATTTTCAATGATAGCCTTGTTTGCAGTATGGAAAATTTTTATTTGGTCAAACCATTCTGAACGATCGATTTTCATTCTGATATATATATAATCAAATGTTTCGAATACTTGTAGTTGAAGGGGGGATTGCTCATTTACATCATTTTGTCCAGCTTGTTCAGCTTGCTGTGGTTGAATATTTGGCAATGTTGCCGCCTTTTCTAACATGCTTTGTACATATTGTTCGACATCGGTTGGAGTTTGAAAATTCATTTTTTTGAACCATTCATTAGAATTTGTTTGATTAGTGGGAAACCAATCCCAAGGGAGCATGTCGAAAACCTCTCTTTCCAAGAAATCATAATATCTTATGCGCAAATGGAATAGGTGTTCAATTTTCCATCAAAAATGATGAAAACTAAAAATGTGTAATGTAGCAAAAAAACGACACAAAGTAGTATTTTTCTACACGAATGGTTACACAATGATAAATATAAAAATATTTGCAAAAAAGCATTGGTTTTTTCTATTATCAGTAGTAAGATGGTGTATGAAAAAACTAGCCTTATGGCGAAAATGACAGAGGGTGGATGAAGAACCATCTAGTGAAAAATTATTTAAGGATAATAAGTTCATGAATCAATTTTCAATAAAAAATACTTTTGATTCATGAAGAATCATTCATTTTCTATACTGTTACAAAAAGTTTATAAAATTGTCGGAAATACTTTGACTTCATACAGTACGGTGTTAGAATGGATGTGTAAGCGTTTCACATTATTTTTAGAATAATTTTTTACATAACTACTTTGAGTTCTGTTCATGAGAATTAACTAGAATGAAAGAGACCCAAAATGGGGCGAAAATGGTTGGAGGTTTTTCACAATGAGAAAGCAAACATCGAACCAAGGGAGACCGTGGAGTGGATTTCACGGGCCAAACCTCGGATATGTTATGGAGGTTTACGAGCAATATTTAGAAAATCCTGATGGCGTAGATCCAGAACTTAAGCAATTATTTGAAGAATGGGGTGCACCAACTGTCGACACAGCAACAGCACCCGAAAGTACGACGAAAACTCATCAGTCATTTCAATTACCAGATGACCCAACAACTTACAGCAAGCTTGTAGCAGCTGTCAAATTAGCTGATAATATTCGTCATTTCGGTCATCTTGCTGCGGATATTAATCCATTAAATATCCGTACGAAAGATACTCGTCGTATTGAATTGAGTGCATTTGATTTAACGGAAGAGGACTTAAAGGAAGTTCCAGTGAATTTTCTTTGCCCAGATGCACCATCTCATGTTCAGAATGGATTAGACGCGATCAATCATTTAAAGAAAGTATACACCGATAAATTAGCTTTTGAATTCTCCCAGGTTCATGATTTGGAAGAAAAGAATTGGTTAAGAAATCAGATTGAATCTGGAAATTATTATCCAAGTTTAACAACTGAACAAAAAGTAGCATTACTAAAACGTTTAACAGAGGTAGAAGGATTTGAAAAATTTATCCATCGTACTTTTGTCGGACAAAAACGTTTTTCTATAGAAGGATTAGATTCAATGGTGCCTTTAATCGACGAGCTTGTTAGTCATTCAGTTGATAAAGGTGCAAAAACAATTAATATTGGAATGGCGCATCGTGGTCGTCTTAATGTGTTAGCCCATGTATTAGGGAAACCATATGAAATGATTTTTGCAGAGTTCCAACATGCTGAAAGTAAAAACTTAATGCCTTCTGAAGGTTCAATCGCAATCACTTACGGTTGGACAGGGGATGTGAAATATCATTTAGGTGCCGATCGCCATTTAGGTAATAATAAGGAACAAAGAACAAGAATTACTTTAGCGAATAACCCAAGTCACTTGGAAGTGGTAAGCCCTGTTGTGGCTGGCTATACTCGTGCGGCTCAAGAAAATCGCAGTAAAGCGGGTCTTCCAACACAAGATGTAAAAACATCTTTCGCTATTATGATTCATGGTGATGCCGCGTTCCCAGGACAGGGAATTGTTGCAGAAACAATGAACATGAGTCAGCTTAATGGTTATAGCACAGGTGGATCTGTCCATATTATTGCAAACAATATGATCGGTTTCACCACTGAAAGCTTTGATTCACGCTCTACTAGATATGCTTCTGACACAGCAAAAGGATTTGAAATGCCAATCGTTCATGTCAATGCGGATGATCCTGAGGCATGTCTTGCAGCGGCTGTGATTGCCTTTGAATATCGTAATAAATTCCAGAAAGATTTCGTAATCGATTTAATCGGCTACCGTCGTTTTGGACATAATGAAATGGATGAACCGATGGCAACAAATCCGAAAATGTATACAATAATCCATCAACATCCTACTCCTCGAGCACTATATGCTGAAAAGCTTGTGGATAGAGGGGTCATTACGAAAGAACTGGCTGACCAAATTGAAAAAGAAGTCGAAGATAAATTAAAGGCTGCTTATGAAAAGGTTCCAAAAAATGAATTGAATCCTGATATTATCATGAACCCTCCTAAGCATGTGGAAAGCAGATTACCAGTAGTAGAAACATCTGTTAACATTGATGAACTTAGACAAATCAATGAAGATTTATTAAAATACCCTGAAAACTTTAATGTATTTAAAAAACTGGATCGTATTTTAAAACGCCGAGAAGGGGTTTTTGAAGGAAAAGGAAAGATCGATTGGGCACATGCAGAAAGCCTTGCATTCGCATCCATTCTACGCGATGGAGTACCTATTCGATTAACCGGACAAGATTCACAACGTGGTACTTTTGCTCATCGTCATCTTGTTTTACATGATGAAAAAACAGGTGAAGAATTTGCACCATTACACAATATTCAAGGTGCAAAAGCTTCCTTTGTCGTGCATAATAGTCCACTAACTGAATCAGCAGTCGTTGGTTATGAGTACGGTTATAATGTTTATGCCCCAGAAACACTTGTTCTATGGGAAGCACAATTTGGTGATTTTGCAAATATGGCACAAGTGATGTTTGATCAATTCATTTCTTCGGGTCGTGCAAAATGGGGACAAAAATCAGGATTGGTTATGCTTCTTCCTCATGGTTATGAGGGACAAGGTCCAGAACACTCAAGTGCTCGTATGGAACGTTTCTTGCAGTTGGCTGCGGAAAATAACTGGACAGTTGCGAATCTGTCAACAACAGCGCAATATTTCCATATTTTACGTCGCCAAGCGGCTATTTTACAAAAAGAAGAAGTCCGTCCACTAGTGATTATGACACCTAAGAGTTTGTTAAGACATCCTTTAGCGGCATCTGACGGTTCTAAATTTACAGAGGAACAATTCCATTCTGTTTTAGAACATGAAGGACTTGGAGGCAATGTAGAGAAGGTTGAAAGAATTATTTTAAGTAGTGGTAAACTATGCATTGACCTATCAGAACAAATTGATAAATCTGAAGGAATGGACTGGATCCATGCTATTCGTGTAGAGGAATTATATCCGTTCCCTAAAGAAGAAATTCAAGATATTGTTTCAAGATATTCCAATTTGAAGGAAATTATTTGGGTTCAAGAAGAACCTCAAAATATGGGTGCTTGGACTTATATTGATCCAAGACTTCGCGATATAGCTCCAGATGGTGTAGATGTTCGCTACATAGGTCGTCGACGTCGTTCAAGTCCATCAGAGGGAGACCCAGTCGTTCATAAGAAAGAGCAAGCACGTATTATCAATAGTGCATTATCACGTTAATCATCATATTTACTATTACTGATGAAAATGAAAGAGGAGGACATCAAAGTGGCTCAAATTAAAGTTCCAGAGTTGGCAGAATCAATCACAGAAGGATCTATTGCTCAATGGTTAAAACAACCTGGAGATTATGTTGAAAAAGGGGAATACATCGTCGAACTTGAAACAGACAAGGTGAACGTGGAAGTTATTTCTGAGGAATCAGGAGTAATTAAAGAATTAATGGCAGCTGAAGGTGACACTGTAGAAGTTGGTCAAGTCATTGCTGTTGTAGAAGAAGGTGCAGCTCCTTCTGCCATTCCAGCTCCAACTGTTCAAGCCGAAGCTCCAAAAGAAGCGCCAAAACAAGAAGAAGTAAAATCACAACCAGTAGAGAGCAAAGAGGTAGATTCTAAAGACCGTCCAATCGCTTCTCCAGCTGCTCGTAAAATGGCTCGTGAAAAAGGAATCGATCTATCTTCTGTTCCTACAGTAGATCCTTTAGGTCGAGTTCGTAAGCAAGACGTACAATCATTTGCTAACCAACCGAAACAAACGGCACCGAGTGCAAGCCCAGCTCCAGCTTCAAAACAAGTGGATAGTAAACCAGTTGTTCGTGAAAAAATGAGTCGTCGTCGCCAAACAATTGCAAAACGTCTACTTGAAGTAAAACAAACAACAGCGATGCTAACTACTTTTAATGAGATTGATATGACAGCTGTTATGGATTTACGTAAACGTAAAAAAGAAAAATTCCTTGAAGACCATGATGTCCGTTTAGGATTTATGTCATTCTTCACAAAAGCTGTTGTCGCTGGATTAAAAAAATATCCATATGTCAATGCAGAAATTCAAGATAATGAAGTATTATTGAAGAAATTCTATGATATTGGTGTTGCTGTATCCACAAATGATGGCTTAGTGGTACCAGTTGTTCGTGATTGTGACCGCAAAAACTTTGCCGAAATTGAAAGTGATATTATGGATTTAGCTCTTAAAGCACGTAATAATAAATTAGCTTTAAGTGATTTACAAGGTGGTACATTCACCATTACAAATGGTGGGGTATTCGGTTCATTACTTTCTACTCCTATTCTAAACGGACCTCAAGTTGGTATTTTAGGAATGCATACAATCCAACTTCGTCCAGTTGCGATAGACAAAGATCGTATGGAAAATCGTCCAATGATGTATATTGCTTTATCTTATGACCACAGAATAATTGACGGTAAAGAAGCTGTTGGATTCCTTAAAACTGTAAAAGAACTTCTTGAAAACCCAGAAGATCTTTTATTAGAAGGATAATATAGAACGAAAAAAGGGATTGTCATTCGATAATCCCTTTTTTTGTTCTCTTAAAATGGAAATTTAAGGGAAGAGATGATCATATAAATATTTTGAGGCATTTAAGGCAAATTAACAATGTAGTTTGTTTCAGAAAATTTTACCGTGAAAGGAGATTGAAGAATGAACATTAATCATATGGAATTAGAAAATATTCGACATTTAGTTGGGAGTCACCAAACCGTTGCGAATAAATTAGAATCATACGCTAATCAATGCCAAGACCCCCAATTGAAACAAATGTTAATTCAAGATGCACAAGCTGCAAAAAACTCCGCTCAAAAACTGATTGGATTTTTACAATAATTAGGCATTTAAAATAAAGGAGGATTTAACATGCTTCAAGATAAAATGATCGTAAATGATTATCTTTCTACCATAAATGCAAGTCTCAGTCGATACGGTTCCATTATTGCTGAAACAGATAACGAAGCATTAAGACAAACATTTATTCAAATGAGAAATGCCGATGAAAGCAGACAACATCAACTTTATAAATATGCTGCTCAGAAAGGGCATTATAAACCTGCATCTACTGCCCCAGTGCAGGAGATTCAGCAGTTAAGATCCCAACTACAACAGGAACTACAGCCAATGAGTCACCAAATGTTCCAACAAGTTCCCCAAAATCAACAAGGATTTAATTCATATCAACATTAAGGAATTGCCCAAAGCACTAGATGTATCGATCTTCGATATGTCTAGTGCTTTTTTCTACTCTACATCTCAAGTCCTAGATGAAAATCGACCCCAAGCTCGTTATGAAAATGGTCGCCAAACGGTATCATATGGATAGAAAGGGGGAAAACAATATGAAAAAAATATTGTATGTTTTACTTGCAATCGTTTTAGTAGCAATTTCATTTGCCAATTTGGTTCCTTTACTAGGCTTAGCCATTAGTTTGGTAGTTCTGTACTTTTCCGTTAAACAGTTTTCTGCTACTGATTCCACTTTAGGAAAGGTATTTTGGGGAATCATCGGGATGATCGCCACGATAAATGCAGTGTCTAATTTACCAGCTGTCATTGGCTTGATTGCGTTGTACTTACTATATGTTTTATATAAAGGTTGGAAACAAGAAAAAGAAGGGCCAGTAAATGGTGATCCATTTCAACAGTTTGAACAGCAATGGAATGAAATTAAAAACAAACACATTTAAAGGGAGTGTAATCATGACATCACTATTTGAACGAATGAAAAATAATATTATGGCTGACTTACATGGCTGGTTTGATCACAAAGAAAAGAAAAACCCAATTGCTATGTTAAATCAATATTTACGCGACTGTGAGTCAGAAGTAAAAAAGATAGAAAAATTGTTGGAGCGTCAATATTTATTAAAAGAAGAAGTATTTAGTGAGTTAAAATATGCAGAAAATATGGCAAAAAAAAGAAGTGAACAAAAGACGATCGCCATGAATGCGAATCAAACATCCTTACACGAATTAATTTTGAGAGAACAGCAACAATATGAAAATCAAGTGGCGTTTTTACAACAGTCTTATGAAGAGACGATTCATCAATTAGAACAACTTGAGAAAAAATATCGCGATATGAAGATGAAACTAAAAGATATGCACTTAAAACGTTTAGAATTAATGGGAAAAGAAAATATGACGAATGCAAATCAAAAGATGAATAAAGTGTTGGGTAGAATTGACGAACCATCCGCTTTCTCCAAATTTGATGAAGTTCAGCATTATATTGATTTCCTTGAGCAGAAAGTGGAAGGAAAATATCGTACAAGTATGATTGATGTTCAAATCGCACAGTTGCAAAATACAAAAAAATTGGACGATAAAATATTAAGTGAGAATGTAAATTAAAAGCATGATATGATAGAAGGGGTGCATTTCTCGCACCTTTTCTTGTATTTTTAATATTCGATTCTGACGTTACTCTCAATTGATAGACCATCCATTTAATAGAAAGAAGGGAGGAAAAAATCAATGCGGAATCAATCTAAATGGGTTCAATGGCTATTTTTGGTTGCGGGCTGTGGATTATTATTAGAATTAACATTTGAGCGATTTTTTCCTCTACTCTTTTCTGTTGCTGCAATCTTGATTGGTTATAAAACAAAGGATAAAATTTTTGGTAATGCCTTATTTATTATTGGAATTATCCTGACCATTATGGTAATATTTGCAACATTTTCATTTCGAGTTTTATTAGTGTTTTTATTAATTTATTGGTTTTATCATTATGTGTATGAAAAAAACACACATTCAGACGAAAATACAAATCAAGGAATGGACCATCGGAATATTATTAGAAAGAGACCGTATTTTTCTAATTTCCAAAGGACATTTACTCATGATGATGAACAAGAAGCCTTTGAATTGCAAGATATTAATTCTTTCTTTAACTTCAGTGATATATTCATTGATTTAAGAATGGCTTATATTCCACAGGGAGAAGCCGTGATCATTATTAGAGGAATCTCAGGGAATATCCAACTACTAATTCCGTATGATATTGAAGTTTCAATCCATCATTCGGCTGTGATTGGGAAGGCGACGATCTTTAAACAGGAAGAAAAAAAGATTTGGAATCAAAATATGATTTACCAAACCGAGCAATATGAGAATGCATCAAGAAAGGTCAAAATTCTCACTTCCGTTGTGATTGGTGATTTAGAGGTGAGAAATGTATGAATATTAGGCGGTTATTGCTTACTTATTTCACCTTCATCGCTTTTATTACGATGATTTGTACGGCAGGCTTCTTCATTTGGACAGTTGAAGCTGATTGGTCCAAAGCTTTATGGAGCCAAAAAATATTTAATATTCCCCTCATCGTGTTTGTCGTGGGAATGATTTTACTCATATCTGCTGTGATTGCTTTAGTATTAGCGCAGAACTTTATTCAGCATTTGTCCAAATTAAATAACGTCTTACTTCAATTTGAAAATGGAATCTACCACCAAGAAATCCCACATCAAGTTAAGCCTGTAGAAATGGATGTTTTGTGGGAAAGAATGAAACATCTACAAGAACATTTAAGTGAACAAGCAAAGATTTCACAAAGAATGGCGACAGAGAGAGCCCATCTGCATGAAGAAATGAAAGAGGAGTTACTTCTACAAGAGAGAAACCGATTGGCAAGGGAGTTACATGATTCTGTTAGTCAACAGCTATTTGCAGCCTCCATGCTGCTTTCAGCGATCAGGGAACAACAGAAAGAAAATAAGCAAATTCAACTAGTGGAACAAATGATTCAACAAGCTCAATTAGAAATGAGGGCGTTATTATTACATTTACGTCCTATTCAATTAAAAGGAAAAAGTATTAAGGCAGGAGTAGAAGAATTACTTTCAGATCTTTCTAGCAAAGTCCCTTTAAATATTTTATGGAGAGTCGATGAAGTATCTTTAGGGAAAGGAATTGAAGATCATTTATTTCGGATCATCCAAGAATCGGTTTCAAATACTTTGCGACATGCAAAAGCAACAACATTAGAAGTAAGATTAATTTCATATGGAGACTTTATCCTTTTAAAAATTATCGATGATGGGGTGGGGTTCCAGCTTAGTAAAGAAAAAATCGGTGGTTATGGGATTCAAAATATTCAAGAACGAGCCATTGAAATTGGTGCAACCGCAAAAGTCATTAGTATCCCAAAAAAGGGAACGAATATTGAAGTAAAAGTACCTATTATTTAGTTAGAGGATGAGAATGAATGATTAAAGTATTATTAGTAGATGACCACGAAATGGTGAGAATCGGTGTATCTGCTTATCTTTCAGCCCAGGAAGATATTGAAGTTGTAGGAGAAGCGGAAACCGGGAAAAAAGGGGTGGAACTTGCTTTAGACTTACGTCCAGATGTAATCCTAATGGATTTAGTGATGGAACCGATGGACGGTATTGAAGCTACAACAGCGATTAAAAAGGAATGGAACGAAGCGAAAATTATTGTCGTTACAAGTTTTCTTGATGATGACAAAGTATATGCCGCTATTGAAGCGGGGGCTACCAGTTATTTATTAAAGACCTCCAAAGCAGGTGATATTGCGGATGCCATCCGGTCCACGTATCAAGGACAGTCTGTATTAGAACCAGAAGTAACAGATAAAATGATGAATCAATTAAGAAAAAAACAGGATCGCCCCTTACACGAAGACTTAACTAATAGAGAATTAGAAATATTATTATTGATGACAGAGGGGAAAACGAATCAAGAAATTGCTGATTTCCTATTTATTGCCCTAAAAACAGTGAAAACTCACGTAAGCAATATCCTTTCAAAATTAGAAGTTCAAGATCGAACCCAAGCGGTCATTTATGCGTTTAAACATGAATTAGTTAAATAAGGTGGAGACCATTGGACGTAACCCAATGGTTTTTTATTTTATCTCATTAAAAATGTTTTAGTGTATAAAAAAAGTTTACCTATCACAACTTTTATTATTTTTTAATATTATAGTACAAAGTAAAACTTCATTCAGTGGGGGGGAATCATCCCCCACCAATCCTCTTCGATTCCTCATTCTTGGAGATATGATGTTTTACTGTCCGTTAATGTGGGATCAATACGTACAAAAGGGAGGGGTGGGTCATGTCCAACAGAAGAAAAACAAAGGTCCTTGCTTATTTTCAACTATTCAAATCGATGGGCATCATTAATGAACACGAATTTAGTATGATGAAAGATAAAATATGTCAAGATGCTAAATTGAAAGATAGGTTCTCATGAAAAAACGTGCAAATTTATTTGCACGTTTCCTAAAAAAAGTTCATTGAGCCCTTTCTTATTTACTTTCGTACAGGATTAAGTCCTCTTTTTCGTACTTCATCTTTTAATAATCTAATCCAATCACGATCTTGACCTTTTTTCTCCGCGTCTCGATAGGCTGCCACCAATTGTTCATTACTCAAAATTTTCATGACGATGCCTCCTCAGATAGGATTAAATATAGAAAACTCTATATTTACTAATCATTCTACATGGGAAATATTCAAATGAAAAGCAAAAAGCTATTATTATTAGAAATTTTGACAAAATTTTTAAAAAACTAGGACATCCTTTTAGGATGATATATTATGTAAACTTAAAGCTTGTTTTAACATTTCTGTCTCATTCCTGAATAAAAATAAACAAAGATGATTTGATCACAGCTTCCTTAAATTTAAACTATTATATAAATACAGATGTAGATCCAAATTGGCCATTTGATTGGACGGTTTTTGAAAAGGGGGGAGAGGATTGAAATGTTCAAAATGTGGATTGGAGTATCATGTTACACAATCCTATTGTCCAAATTGTCAGTACGCGCAAGGAAAGGAAAAAGAGGAAAGAAAAAAGAAGAATCATTGGTTCACGATTTTACTCCCGATCCTTATGCTTGTGGGAATAGCAGGAGTGAACATTGGCTATTACTGGTTTGAAACTGAAACAAATAAAAAGGTCATAAAATTACAAATTGAGGGTGAAAGTCTTGCGTTAAAAGGGAATTTTGCAGCGGCACTTCAGAGATTTAAGGAGGCCAACACTCTCCGCCCCAATTATGAAATCATTCAAGCGAATATAGAATCTACGGAGGAAGCAAATCGTCTAAACGAAATGTTCAAGGATTTTACGAAGCATGTGGAAGAAAAAAGATTAGAAAAGGCAAGTAATGTGATTGAAAGTATTCAAAAGAAAATTGACAATCGTGAAGGAATCCTATTTGAAAAACTTGAAAATGAGTTAGAAAAAAAAGAAACGATGTTGATGTTTTATGAAATAAAGGAAGAAATCAAATCGCTAACCACTATTTCTGAACTTGGAAATCGGTTCATCCTCCTAGCAGATTTTGATTTTAAAGAAGCTGAAAAAGTAAAGGAAGATATTAAGAAGAAGATCCTAAGCATTAGCATAGATCAAGTTAATCAAGCATTAGGAGCAAAGCGTTTTGACGAGGCATCAGCCATAGTGGAGGAAGCGCTACAATATCTTCCAAAGGACAAACAATTAATAGAATTACAAGAGAATATAAAAAATAAAAAAACAGAGTACGAAAAACAGCTGAGTGAAACTTCGGAACCAACTATAGAAGGAAACGAAATGGACCTAACTAATCTAGAAGTAGAAATCAATCAGAATGGCGACGCTTTGATGCATGGGGAAATCAAAAATATTTCAACTAAAAAAATGAAAGATATTGCTGTTTATTATGATGTATACGACGGGGATGGTCGGCTTCTGACTTCAAATGTAACATATCTGAATCCTTCTTTCCTCCAACCAGGAGAAACGGGGCGATTTAATGACACAATTAAGGGGCCGTTTGAGGTCGTAACGGTGAAAGTTGTTGAAGTCACTTGGTACACCGTTGAATAGAACAGGAGGGGAGAAAAAATTGAAATGGAGAGGGAGCATTTTGTTATCCATCGTTTTATTGACCGGAGGAATGTTGATGATCGTTTATATTAATAAAACGGTTCCTGAAAAACTTCAACGTGAAAGTACCATTATACTAAGTAACCAGATAAGCGAGGATAAGCGGAAAAATGTGAAGGAAATCATTCATGATACTCAAAAATTAGTGGTGATGATTGAAACTGAAAATAGCCTTGGATCAGGATTTTTATATAATAAGAAAGGCGATATTATCACCAATGCTCATGTTGTAACGGGCTCTTCAAAAGTTAAAATTAAAATGGCCAATTATAAGCAGTTAGAAGGAATGGTCATTGGAATAAGTAAAGAGATCGATGTCGCTGTTATTAGGGTAAAGGGCTTAACTGGTAAAGAGCCATTACCTCTTTCAAAACGGGACGCTGAAGTGGGAGATGAAGTGTTGGCTTTAGGCTCCCCTCTTGGTTTACAAAACTCTGTTACATCCGGTATGATTAGCGGGGTCAATCGAGACTTGGAAATCCCCCCCTTCTCATATAAAAACACTTATCAAATATCTGCGCCAATCGCTCCTGGTAATAGTGGGGGGCCGCTCATACGAAAAGACACGGGTGAAGTGATTGGAATCAACTCTGCTCTTTCTGAGGAAGGACAAATAGGATTTAGCCTCCCCATTACCCAAATTCTCCCTCTTGTAGAAAATTGGTCAAAACACCCGAAAATATGAAATGAAAAAAGCAACTTTACAACCGTATGGTAGTAAAGTTGCTTTTTTAAGGACAAATTTACCCTGCACAGAGAAAATATAGAAGATGTCAAAAATCCAAGAAGGAGCAAAATGATCAGTTTTGACCAAAAATATGGTAAAATGACAAGAATCAATCCTTTAATGGCAAGATCGACTAGGTGGTGTAAAAGATAAATGTATATTTATACAAGTGAGCAAATTAAAGCGGCAGATCAGTTAGCGGAGAAAAGAGGGATGAGCACTTTCTCACTGATGGAAAATGCCGGATGTGGTCTATATCATGCAATATGCCCCTATTTATCCACCAATCAGAAATTATTAATTGCTTCTGGGAAGGGGAATAATGGGGGAGATGGAATTGTCTTAGCCCGCTATTTAAAAATGGCAGGCTTTGAAGTCGATTTAATTTTCCCGTTAGGCGAACCGAAAACTGGAGTAGCTAAACAACATTTACATTATTATGAACAATGTGGCTTTCCCGTTGAAGAATGGAATCCGAATCAAACATATGATGTCATCGTAGATGCACTTTTAGGTGTGGGAGCCATTTTGCCCTTGCAAGAATCTTTGGTTGAATGGATTAAGTGGATGAAATCTATGAAGGCTACGATTATTTCAATCGATGTCCCGACAGGAATTTCATCCAATAGTGGGGTAGTGGATCAGAATGCGATTAAGGCAGATTATACATTTTCTCTACATGGATATAAGCCTTCTCGATTTCTTTTTCCTTCCTCACATTTTTATGGTCAAGTAGAAGTCGTTGATATCGGTCTTCCCCAAAAAAGTAATTGGAGGGTATGGACGGAAAAAGATGTTCAAAAAAGCTGGGTAAAAAGAGAAACAAATGCTCATAAAGGGCTTTTCGGAACAGGGTTATTAATCGCTGGGAGTCATGAGATGCCTGGGAGTGCTGCGCTTGCCGCATCAAGTGCAATGCGTTTTGGAATCGGAAAATTAACGGTAAATACGACGCAGCATGCTTCTGCGATTATTGGTCCAATTGTTCCAGAGGTGACATTTTTATATCATACTTATGAGGAGCTCGTAAGAAGTGAATGGAAGAATAGGCGCTTTACTTGCGCGGCCATCGGTCCAGGATTAGATCCAACCGATGATTTAGAAAAACTGGTGACATATTTGCTCAAGCAGAATGTCCCTCTCATTCTTGATGCAGGGGCGATTCAATCTAGAAGTTATCCTAGGGGAGAAAAACCAATCATATTAACACCACATCCTGGGGAATTCTCAAGACTTTTACAACTTTCTACGAAGGAAATCCAAGAAAATCGGATAGAATTGGCATCCGAATATGCGGTTACACATCATGTCATTCTCATCCTTAAAGGGGAGTATACAGTGATTGCATTCCCAGATGGAACAGGTTATATTAATACCACCGGGAATGCAAGTCTAGCAAAAGGTGGGAGTGGTGATGCGTTAACGGGAATGCTATTAGCAAGTATTGAGGGAAATGATTGTGTAAAAGCAGCGGTTTTAAATGCGGTTTATATTCATGGCGTTTGTAGTGATGAATGGGTTCGTAAATATAGCGAACACACCTTTGTCTCAAGTGATTTCTCCTCATTATTACCCATGATCTGTAAATCGTTTGAAAAAGAGTGAAGAAGGAAAGGAAGAATGAGCATGATTCATCTTAATTGGGCAGAAAGAGAAACGATTAAAAAAGTGAAATGTGTACATACGAATGCCAAGAAATATATGGTGGAAAATGTTTTGTCCCCTGGTAAGGAATATGAAGTGAAAAATGAAACGGAAGAGTTTTATTTTGTTGTAGATAATCGTGGAAAAGTATCTGGTTTTTACAAAGAATATTTTGAAGTAATGTAAAATGGTTGATTCGGCCAATTAATGAAAAATTGTCCTTTATGAAAAGCCCGAGTGATCGGGTTTTTTTCTATGGGAAGGTAAAAGAAAGGTAAAAAAGGAAAAAGTATTAAATAATAACTAAATGTATAAATATTTTTATCATTGTATCTAGAATTTATCGCATTTATTTGATAATATAATTGAAAGAGCTTGATTTCATGCTGTTTCTATTATTATTTTTATTTAGAAAAAATATATTTACGGGGGCATTTATACAGTAATTATTCATCTAGTTGAAAATTCATTCATTTAGGAGGGGGAAAAATGTTTAATGAAAGAATCGCCTTAAAAATTAGATTAGAGCAATTGGATGATTCTGAAAGTAGAATTTTACGAGAATTTCGTCAAGAAAGGGATGCAATTTTCCGAAGATTAAGAGAACTAGATTCACTTGAAAGAATCGGTATTCAAACCGAACAATCTGATTTGCAACAACTAGATAAAGGCGAACCTACGGTAACGAAAAAACGAAGAGGACGGAGAAGTGCTGCTTTAAATGAATTAAGATCCACCACTGTAGAAATTTTAAGGCAACAAAATGAGCCAATACGTGGGGTTGATTTACAAAAAAAAATTGAGGAAACAACTGGTCGAAAGATTGCAAATATGACAACGTTTATGGTGGCCTTAGAAAGAGAAAATAACCATGTACGGAAGTTAGGTAGAGGGCTATATATATACGAATATGAGAGCTGATTGCATCTTGCAATCAGTTTTTTATTGTTTTCAAACTATAACCTATAGAACTGTATATCAAGATGAAATGTATGAATAGCTAATAGATAAGTGGAAGGGAACAATTGTGGCGAATAAGAGAAAAGAGAGTGAAGAAAATGAATGTGGCATCTCGTTTTGTTTTGACCATCAAAAAAAGAACCGATAATCGGTTCACAAAAGGGGTGTAGAAAAAAGTAAAGAAATTAATGCGTCAACTTAAAATATATAATCGTTAACATATATCCACTATAAAATAGAAAGTGAAAATTTGTCAATCATGAACTACACAAAGATTGAAATTATATTAAGAAAATATATTTTTATAATTGACAGACAAGTCAATCGATTGTAAAATTTATTGGACTAGTGAGAAAATGAAACAATCATTGTCATCAACTAGTAAGATTCGATATAAGCTACTAGGATTCAGAAGTACCTTGTTTAAAAAGGAAGACATCTAATGGAGGACGTCATTTTCAGAAAATAATATATTTTCTTAATAGGATGACAACACTCCATGATCAACGAAAGTAATAAAATGAAAGGGCTTTCAAATCACTTTGAGCCGCTATTTATAAGGAATGGATTAGATTAGATAAAAAGGGATCGGCATTAAGTAGAACGCTCAACGGGGCTTGTTTTGCAAAAGGGGGACGCTTCGAATGAATAAAAAGGACATATTTTTTATCGGACTTATGTTGTTTGCTTTATTTTTTGGTGCAGGTAATTTAATTTTCCCTCCATTTCTTGGGATGGAAGCTGGGGAATCGCTTTGGCCAGCTATATTAGGCTTTATTGTAACAGGGATAGGATTACCTATTTTATCCGTCACGGCTGTTGCTTTGATGGACAATGGGGTTCGCTCAATCGGGGACAATGTACATCCTATTTTCGGCATTTTTTTTGCGGTAATTATCTATTTTGCTATTGGTCCCTTTTTCGGAATCCCAAGAGGTGCAAATGTAGCATATGAGATGGCAATCGCCCCATTTCTTACATCAACTACACAACCTTATTCGCTTTTCATTTTCACCACGCTTTTTTTTGCAATCGTTTTTTGGTTAAGCTTAAATCCATCCAGAATGGTGGATCGAATTGGACAACTATTAACCCCGATTTTACTCGTCGCCATAGCGATTCTATGTGTTTCGGGAATTCTACAATTAAACCATCCATTGCAACCAGCTACTGAAAAATATGCCAATGCTCCATTTTTTAAAGGATTTATGGAAGGGTATTTAACGATGGATACGATCGCTGCCCTAGCTTTCGGAATTGTCGTTGTGAGCGCCTTTAAATTGAGAGGGGTTCAGGAAAAAACCGTCATGTTGCGTTCAACGGTTCAAGCTGGCCTAATTGCTGGAATAGGTCTTTCACTTGTCTATATTTCAACTGCCATCGTTGGAGCAAAGATGGCGACAGTTGGAACATTTACTAATGGCGGAGATCTATTATCAAGCGCTGCCAATCAACTGTTCGGATCCGGTGGGAAATTATTATTGGGAGTGATCGTTGCCCTTGCATGTTTAACAACATGTATCGGTTTAACTGCTGCATGTGCCCAATTTTTCACTGAGATTATGCCGAAAATTTCCTACCGCATCTATGCTCTAATGATCACTATTTTTAGTTTTTTAGTGGCTAATTTAGGATTAAATCAAATAATTTCTATTTCTGCTCCTGTGCTAGCGATGATTTACCCATTAGCGATTGTATTAATCTTTATGTCTTTTTTTCACCGCTTTTATATGGGATCAAGAAAAGTATATGGGGGGGCATTACTTTTTACAGCTCTATTTAGTCTGTACGATGGTTTAACCGCTTTTGGAGTCCAAACCGATTGGCTTCAATCGACTTTATCATGGGTACCATTTTTTTCAGTTGGCCTCGGGTGGGTCATTCCAGCTCTCATGGGGGGAGTTATAGGTTGGGGGATCGATAGAATAATAGGGCTAACCGATCCACAATATAGATCACTATAATAAGTAAACGGCAGAATTTTGAGTTCTGCCGTTTTAGACTATTTTAAATGTAATAGCTTTTGCTTTAGTTCTTCTTCCATCGTGATTAATTCTTGTTCTGCTTGTCTACGTTTTTGACGTCCTTCTTGTTGAATTTGGAGAGTTTCTTCTAGTGTTGTAATTAAACTAGCTTGTGTTTTCTTCAATGTCTCAATATCGACAAGCCCTCGTTCGTTTTCCCTTGCTGTTTCAATCGTATTGGACTTCAGCATCTCGGCATTTTTTAGGAGTAGATCATTGGTCGTTTTCGATACTTGTTTTTGCGCTTCAACCGCTTTTTTCTGACGGAATAAAGTCAAGGCAATTGCAATTTGGTTTTTCCATAATGGAATCGCAGTTAAAATGGACGATTGAATTTTTTCGGCTAGTGCTTCGTTCATATTTTGAATTAAGCGAATCTGAGGCGCACTTTGAATGGTAATTTGACGGCTTAATTTTAAATCATGTAAACGCTTTTCAAGGCGGTCAGCAAATTGTACCATGTCATTTACTTCTTGGTAGGCCATTTGGTCGCCAGATTGTTCTGCTTTTTTTTGTAGTTCTGGAATGGTCTTTGTTTGCAGTTCTTCTAATTTGATCTCACCTGCTGCAATAAAAATATTTAAAGCCTCGAAGTATTCTTTATTCTTTTCGTATAACTGTTCTAAAAGTTGAATATCTTCTATTAAGACCTTTTTTGAATGATCTAGTTTCACGCTTATACGGTCAATTTGTGCTCCAATCTTTTGATATTTAGATAAAATTTCTTGGATAGAGTTAGAGATTTTTCCAAATACTCTCGCAAAGAAATTTTTCTTTTCTGGACGTAATTCATCTGGATTGACTTGTTCTAATTTTCGCATTAAATCTTTTAAAACGTCACCAATAGGCCCGATATCTTTTTGCTGAACATGATCAAGCATCGAATGAGAAAAGCTAGAAAGCTGTGATTGGGCAGCTGTTCCATATGTGATAATCGCTTGATGGTTAGACGGATCAATTTGACGTGCAATTTCCATCGCTTTTTTTTGATGTGCTTCCGGCAAAATATCAATGGTTTTCTTTGGCGCTGGTTCTTGATTGTTCACCAATGACAATGAATCATCACCGAAAGGATTGGCGAGAAGATCGTCCAATTCACTCTTCACTACGAGATCGTCCATCACTTTGGTTTTATTTGTTGGTTCACTCATTTATGTTTCTCCTTTCATCGTCCAGTGGATGTTCTAATTTTTTTAATGAATGTTTTGCTACATCTAATTCAATAGATAAATGCTCTATATCTGATTGTAAAACTACATATAAATCCTTTTCCAATGACTTTGTTAATTCATCTAGAGTTATCGAGGATTCACTAAGTGAATGATACAATTGCTCATTCTTAACTGGTTGTTGAGATAAAAATGCATATTTTTCAGCAATTTCTACAACAGAATCCAAATGACGGAAAAAGAAGTTCTCTGCCTGATAGAAACGTCTAGGCTCACGTTTCACGATCGAAAAGATTCTTTTTACAAGTCGATGGATTTCAATCATTTGTTTAAATGTTTGGATGTTTCTAATCTTGATAAATACTTTATTTAACCGTTTCAATTTTTCCTTGGCTTCTTTTAAATTTCGTTTAATGTACGCATATTCTTGACGAGTAATATTATTTTCCTTAAGAAATCGTCTACGGGTGATCCATTTAATCATCTGATAAAGGGCCACACTCGTTAATAAGGCGATTCCTGTTGACTTAAAAATAGGGTAGTCAAGATTATGTAAGATGAGCAATGTTATAAAAAAAGTCGGTATAGAGACTAATAATCGCGTGATAAAAAATAAGATGGACACTTTAGCATCGACTCCTACGAAATGTTTATATAGTATTCATACGTTTTTTTTTGAAAAAGGTTTCACCCCGTTTTTATTATAAGAAATAAATAGGTTCATTAAAAGGATGACCATACATAAAATAGATGCTGCCCTGAATCATAGGTAGTGATTTGAATAAGCTTCCTTGCAACTAAAGACCTTGGTGCTTTATACACCAAGGTCTTCACATCATTTATTCTCGTTCACTTCTTGTTTATGGGTTTGAAAATATCTCTTTGAAAGCCAAGTTTGTCCGATTAAGAACAGCCCACTCACAGTCCAATAGAGTGGTAAGGCAGCAGGTGTCGAGAATGAAATAAACAAAATCATCGCAGGCGACAGTAAACCGATGATTTTCATTTGTTTTTTCTGTTCTTCTGGTACTCCAATCATCGATACGCGGAATTGAAGGAAGTACATGAGACCTGCAATAAAGGCCATTAAGATATCAGGTGAACCAAGTTTAAACCATAGAAAATGGGCTTTTTGGATATCTTCTGAAATACGGATTGCATAGTAGAGTGCCATCCAAATCGGCATTTGTAATAGGATTGGCAGACAGCCCATTGCAAATGGATTAATATTATGTTGTTGATATAATGCCATCATTTCTTGTTGGGCCTTCATTTGTTCTTCTTTTGATTTTGCGGCTTTTACACGCTTTTGGATTTTTTCCATTTCTGGCTTGACAATTTCCATTTTCTCACGCATGATTTGTTGTTTTTTCATCGTGTTTAACATAAATGGAAGTAAGAGTAGACGAACAGCAAGAGTGATGATAATAATCGCTATTGCATAATTTCCGTTAAATGTAGACCCAATCGTATGGATCAGCTTTACAAATGGTTGAACAAAGTAATCGTGAAAAACATGTCCTTCGTTTTCAGCACTTGAACAGCCGGATAATAAAATGGTGGACATAAACAATACGGTCAAATAAGCTGTTATTTTTTTCATATAATCCTCCTCAAATTGATGAATAATGTGAAATTAAGAGAAGGAATGGTATGGATCATTTTCATCATAGGATGATACTTTTCTACGGATGCTTTTTGGTAACCATTCAAGCATATTAAAAGAAGGACAATCGGTTTGCGATTCAATCGATTGACGGACATCTAGCCGATTCATTTCATGCATATGAGCAATTTCATGTTTTTTATAAGAATGTAATTGAGTCCATTTATACGTAAGAATAAAAATAAAATGCAAGACCAAACTCATATAAAGCGAGTAAATAGTAAATTCGTTAAGAGATTCAATTAGAAAATCAATCATGAGCTGTCTCCTTAACATTTAGACTAAATGAAAGTATAACTTAAAAATAGGAATTATTCAAATAGAACAGATACTATACGAGTGTGCTAGTGTCTTAGCCAAATTAATGAAAATAGTCTTTCTCATCTATAACAAAAAGTTCATAATATCGTAATCAAAAAAGTCCGAAATGGTGGTAAAATAAAACTAAACAATGAGAATAATTATCAACTTCACATGTGCAGAAAGAAGGTTACTGGCTATGAATATTCTTGAATTAAAACAAGGAAAAACAGCTTATATTCATGATATTAAAGACATTCATCATATCGTTAAACAAAGACTACTGCAAATTGGTGTCTGTGAAGGATCCCTAATTAAAATGAAGAGAATGATGCCTTTTGGTGGGCCGTGTATGATCGAATGTTCTGGCCAAGTCATCGGGATTCGCCGCTCGGATGCTAAGAAAATATTGGTGAATGGCCAATGATAAAGGCAGCATTAGTCGGCAATCCAAATACAGGGAAGACTTCTTTATTTAATACATTAACAGGTTCTTATGAATATGTAGGAAACTGGAGCGGTGTAACAGTTGAAAAGAAAGTCGGAGCATTAAAGAATAATGGAGGTCAATTAATTGACTTGCCTGGTATTTATTCATTAACCCCTTATTCTAAAGATGAAGCGGTTGTGATTCAATATTTTCTAAATGAAACGTTTGATAAGGTATTAAATATTGTCGATGCTTCTCAATTAGAAAGAAATCTACAGTTAACAGTCTCATTGTTAGAGTATGAAAAACCGATGATGATCGGATTAAATATGATCGATGTCGCTAAAAGACGCGGTCTTACAATTGATGTAGACCGATTAAGTAAAGCATTGGGAACTACCGTCATTCCAATTGTAGCACGGACTGGAAAAGGTTGTGACCAAATTCTCCAGTCTTTAGCAAATGAACCGTCAAAGCCAACCAAAACCGTCATATTTTATGGGAATGAAATAGAGAAATCAATTGATTCCATTACCCGCTTATTATCGGGTCAAATGTTACCGTTTCCAAAACGATGGCTTGCAATTCAAATATTAATGGGGAATGAATATGCCGTTCGATATGCGGAAGAGCGGGTTTCATCGCAAAAAATCAAAGAAATAAAATTACAGTTGGAAAAACAATTACATTCTAAATATGGAATGTCGACAGAAAGATGGATGATGGAAAAGAGAAAAAATTGGATCCGTCAAATTGTGAAAGAGAGCACGATTCAAAAGGAAGAACATTCTGTTAATTGGTCAGAACGATTAGATGAAATCTTAACGAACCGCTTTCTTGGAGTCCCGATTTTTTTCCTTTGTATGTACATCATGTTTAGTTTAACATTTGATTGGATCGGAACACCGCTTTCCGATGTGTTAGATGCCTTTTTTAGTGGTCCATTAACGGATTGGACATCTTCCCTTTTAAATACAGTGAATGCTGCTCCGTTTATTCGGGCGCTTATATTAAACGGAATTATTGCAGGTGTTGGTGGTGTATTAGTTTTTGTACCACAAATATTTGTCCTATTTTTATTTATTTCTTTCCTAGAGGATTCCGGCTATATGGCAAGGGCAGCTCTTGTCATGGATCGCTTAATGGAGAGGGTCGGATTAAACGGGAAAGCCTTTATTCCGATGATTATTGGGTTCGGCTGTAATGTTCCAGGGGTGATGGCTGCTAGAACCATTGAACAACCGAAAGAGAGATTATTAACGATTTTGTTAACTCCTCTCATGTCTTGTTCAGCAAGATTGCCGGTTTACGCTTTGTTTGCAGGAACCTTCTTTACCGCAAACCAAGGAATGGTCGTATTTTCCTTATATGTGTTAGGAATTGTCGTTGCATTAGCGCTTGCAAAAATATTTTCCTTAACCATTGTCAGAAATGAAGTGTCGTTATTTGTAATTGAACTTCCCCCGTACCGAATTCCGCATGGACGAACATTATGGAGAAGTACTTGGGATAAAGGGAAAGGGTTCATCCGAAAAGCGGGAACATTCATCTTTGGAGGATCTGTTGTCATTTGGCTATTATCTTATATGGGGCCAGGCGGTTGGAATGTTGAAATGGATCATAGTTTCCTAGCTATGATTGGCGGATTTATCGCCCCAATTCTAGCTCCACTAGGTTTTGGTACATGGCAAGCCGGCGCCTCGATTATCACTGGGTTTATGGCAAAAGAAGTGGTTGTTTCAACGATGAATATTATTTATCACACATCCAATACCGATGCTTTACAAGGAGTTATTGCGGATCAATTCACCCCTATTTCTGCTTATAGTTTCTTAGTTTTTATTTTGCTATATGTTCCATGTGTTGCAACCGTTGCGGCCATTCGTTTTGAGACAGGTTCAAAAAAATGGACTTTATTTTCAATAGGCTATGGCTTGTTGATTGCTTATCTTCTGTCTTTCATCATTTTCCAGGTAGGGAAATTATTCTTTTAAGAGAGGGAGAGTTAGATGATTGCGAATATTGTGATCGGTTCAGCGATTTTTGGATATGCAGGTTATACTTTATATAAATTTGCGAAGAAAAGTAAAAAAGGTGGAGCATGTGCCCATTGTTCTATGAAAGATCAATGTGAAACGTCAAGATGCGATTCTATGAAGTGAATACTTAGCATGCTGCACAATTAATCTACTGAAATAGAGTAAAGTTTCTTAAAAATAGATACAACTTGATCAGCTGTCCCTGAAGTGAAGAGTCCTCTTCTAAACACCCATTTTATTTCTGTGTTTCAGAAGGAAGGAACCTGCATCTCACTTTGGGGGCTTTTTTTGTTTGGACAGCTGTATTTGAAGAAATTTAATTTTTTTTTGATAAAAATAAGCCCAAACGGTGATTTGTTTGTTAACTATTAATAAAAACCGGTTGACATATTGACATCTCTTCTTTTATTCTATTCTATATGGAAGGAGAAACGGAAATGGATAAGAAATTGAGAAAACGCAAATTTAGTACGATGGACATCACTCTTATTGGACTGTTTGTGGCTTTGATGATGATCGGAGCAAATATTACTTCCTTCGCACCATTTATGGTCATAAATGGTGTTCCTATTACATTACAAACTTTTTTTGCTATTTTAGCAGGGGCAATATTAGGAAGCAGAGTAGGGGCAGTCGCAATGATTGTGTATATGCTATTAGGCTTAGTAGGAGCACCTGTCTTTGCTAGATTCAATGGCGGGTTTACAGCGATCATTAGTCCTACATTTGGTTTTATCGTTTCCTTTATATTTACTGCATATGTTACAGGAAAAATAGTAGAGAGAAAGAAAACAGTTTCTCGTTTTATCACAGCTGCATTAATTGGTATGACGATTAATTATGTATTTGGAACGAATTGGTTGTATGCAGCATTTAAATTATGGGCAGAAGCGCCACCAGCTTATTCATATAAAGTTGCTTGGATATCCATGATGGTGCCATTACCGAAAGATATTATTTTATCTGTATTTGCAGGAGTGATGGCTCATCGCCTGCATCATTCTGTACTTTCAAAATATTCATTAGGAAAACATGCCATGTAAAAAAGAGAGGGGTATTATCATGACAAAATGGGGAAATCTTGCTGAAGAAGTATTAAAGGGATATGAATTAACAGATGAGGAAGCATTATCGATTTTAAATTGTCCTGATGAAAATTTATTAGAATTACTTCAAGGGGCTTACCAAATTCGTAAGCATTATTACGGAAATCAAGTGAAATTAAACATGATTATTAATACTAAATCGGGTCTTTGCCCAGAAAACTGTGGCTATTGTTCACAATCGGTTTTATCTAATGCGCCAATTGAGAAATATCGTATGGTTGATAAGGAGACAATTTTAAAAGGCGCAGAACGTGCACATGAACTACAAGCAGGGACTTACTGTATCGTTGCAAGCGGTAGAGGACCAAGCAATAAAGAGTTGGAACATGTAGCCGAAGCGGTAGAGGAAATTAAAGAAAAATATGATATGAAAGTTTGTGCCTGTCTAGGGCTTTTAAAACCAGAGCAAGCGAAAAGATTAAAGGAAGCAGGAGTAGACAGATATAATCATAATTTAAACACATCTAAAAATCATCATGAAAATATTACTACTTCACATACATATGATGATCGCGTGAATACTGTAGAAGCAGTAAAAGCACAGGGGATTTCTCCATGTTCTGGGGTCATTGTGGGGATGAGAGAAACAAAAGAAGATGTCGTGACAATGGCTCGTAGTTTAAAAGCTTTAGATGCTGATTCCATTCCAGTAAACTTCTTAAATGCGATTGACGGAACTCCACTTGAAGGAACAAAAGAATTAAATCCAAGATACTGTTTGAAAGTATTATCATTATTCCGCTATATCAATCCTTCGAAAGAGATCCGCATCTCTGGTGGGCGTGAAGTAAATTTAGGGCACTTACAGCCATTAGGCTTATATGCAGCAAATTCTGTCTTCGTTGGAGATTATTTAACAACTGCTGGACAAGAGACAACAGCTGACCACAAAATGATTGAAGAACTAGGTTTCGAAGTAGAAGTGGTTTCAGAGAAACAAGCCACTTGCTAAATCGGAATATTGGGAATTATTTTACTTTAATAAGAAAGAGGAAGATGAGAATCTTCCTCTTTTTAAGTGCGCCCTGCATGGGCGGATACTTGGTGGTGAAAGTCCACTACAGGCTTGGCAGTAGGAACTGTTAGCGAAAGACAAGGTGGCTATCGTGA